>NZ_VTPS01000011.1 GCF_008274215.1 Calorimonas adulescens
GTGGAAGGGGCTTTTGGCGTTTTGAAGAATGACTACAATTTCAATCGGTTTTTGACTCGCGGAAAAAACAACGTAAAAACCGAGTTCATTCTACTGTGTCTAGCCTACAACGTAAACAAGTTGCATGCAAAGATACAAAATGAACGCATCGGAAAACCGCTTCACGAGCTAAAAACAGCCTAATATATTCAAAAAAAGCCCTACCATAGGGGGGCTTATTTAAGTATACCCAAAAACAGCTAACCGGGGGGAAAGCCCATATTCCCTTTAAAATTTTGAAGCTGTTTTTTATTTTTTATCCAAAAAAAGGGAGTGCCGCTAACACTTAAAAAGTGTTTTGCGACACTCCCAGAACTCAAACTATTGTATGTATTTTTGAAAACAATATAATTCATTAACTTATTGAAGGTTATTACCTTGCAGCTGCAACCTTTGCAGCGGCAACTATAGCAGATATATAACCTTTTGTATCTACTAATGTAGCACCACTTACCGCATCAACCATTTGTTCAGGGCTGTTCTTTGCAAGGATGTCTTCTAATTCTGAAATTGTTTTTCCTGTTACATATGCTTCAATAGCATCAAAAGACTTGTTTATAGGTGTTGTTGCGCCAGCCTCTTCTTTCATATGTTCACTGTAGTATTCTGCATTTGCTCTCTTGGATGCTAAAACCATATTTGGGTCGGCATAATTTTTCCCAAAATCACTGTCAGAATTTGGGACACCCTTTGCTACGTCCTTGCTCATAAATTGATAATCATCTATGGATGCGCCTACAATTTTGTCACCCTGCAAAGCTACTACTGCGACTGTAAAACATTTTGTTCCATGGGCTGCATATTCGACTCTTCCCATTTTTATGGGCGCTGCATCTGGCTGTGAGGCATTTGTTGATGAGGTTGATGGTGAACTGCTTGAACAACCGGCAATGCTTAAAACTAAAATAAGCATTAACGAAAAGATTATAAATTTTTTCATAAAAAACCCCCTTACATTAATATTTAATATGTACTTTACGGTATAAATTATATATGGATTGTTTATGTTTTGTCAATAGAAATTGTCATACATTTAACATTAAAACAGTATATCGATTTTGCTTTAATTTAATTGTTGTTGATGTTAAAAAATTATTTGGCAAAAACCATTTGGCAAAAATCATATTAATAATTTACGTCTATTTGAGAAAACATAATTGCCACCCGTTGAAGTTTAATAAAAAGTGATCAACTACTTTTTATTACCAAAACTCGATTAACAGTATATTTTTGTTTATCATGTGGTTAATATACAAAATAAAATTTGCATTTTATAAAACATACATCACCAGGGGAATACAGAGGAGCATAGCCAGATTATCTTGTATCTATAGACGGGGCAAGTTATTCTGTCTCATAATTATACTTACACCAAGATGGTGTTAAAACAAGCGTGAATTTGCTGGCTTTATAAATGCATATACAACTTTGACCAGATTGTTGAGATTCTGTGACAGATGCTACAGGTATTGCAGTATAAGGTTTGTGCTTATAGACAAATTTTATAAATTGTTTATGAGGAACACTGTAAGTATCAAGCAATTCAATGTATAACCTTTGAGATTATATGGTTAAAACTGTTGACAGTTAGTTTGTTATTGCTTATTATAATATTAATAGAACCGTATATGTTTTGGGTGATGAAGTCCACCCGTAATTATCTCAAGGTGAGGTTAATGACTTCTACTTCTGAAGGGGAGTAGGAGTCTTATTTTATTTTAAAGGTATGTGTATTATGTCTTACCATTGAATTAAAGAGATATGCATTTTGAGTTGAAAGAATGGGGGGTTTATTTTGGACGTTAATGCCTATGTAGATTTCAAGAATAAAATAGTAGAAAATGTTTCAAAGGTCATAGTAGGCAAAAATGAAGTTATTGAACTGGTCATTATAAGTTTTATATGTGGAGGGCACGTACTTTTAGAGGATATACCTGGCGTTGGCAAGACCATGCTTGTAAAGGCCTTTGCCAAAACAATTGGTAGCAGCTTTAAACGGATACAGTTTACACCGGACCTTTTGCCTTCAGACCTTACAGGTATAAATTTTTATAATCAGAAATCCAACGATTTTGAATTTAGGCCTGGCCCTTTATTTGCGAATTTAATCTTAGCGGATGAAATAAATAGGGCCACACCAAGAACTCAATCAAGTCTTCTTGAGGCTATGGAGGAAAGGCAGATCACGGTTGATGGAGTAACAAGAAAACTCCAAGAGCCCTTTATGGTACTTGCCACACAAAATCCTGTGGAATCATATGGGACTTTCCCACTGCCAGAAGCACAACTGGACAGATTTTTTATGAGGATAAGTATGGGATATCCTAAACGAGATGAAGAGATAGAGATAGTTAAGAGGAACAGACACTCTAATATTGTTGAAGGGTTGCAGTGCACAATAACTAAAAATGAGATCGAATATGTTAGGACTAACTACAGCAAGGTTAATGTCTCTGATGACGTGATGGAATACCTTATGGATATCGTCGATGCAACAAGAAAAGATGACAGGATACAGCTGGGTGTAAGTCCTAGGGGAACTATTGCATTATTTAAAGCCTCCCAGGCATACGCAGCAATAGAGGGACGAGATTATATTATACCGGAGGATGTAAAGAAAATGGCACCCTATGTATTAAATCACAGAATAGTTGCAAAAGGGATAAATAGGGGGCGGAACATATATGAGTTTGTTAAATCTATGATAGATAGCATAAAGGTTCCTACAGAAGAGATATAGGGGTGTTTGCATGATCTATGTGCTTGTATTTTTGGTGATAATTGGAATTACACTTAATTCCATATCAAAAAAATATGTCTTGTATAATCTTACTTATAAAAGAGAGATAAATAAGAGAATAGTCGAAATAGGCGAGGAATTTGAAGTAGTAACAGTGGTAGAAAACAGAAAGATGTTTCCCGTTACATTTCTCCAGATAATTGAAAAGTTTCCTTCAAGCCTAAACTACAAATTTAAGGCTGTTATACAGCCTACCACAGACTATGTGTACCACACAACAACTATGTTAATTATGCCGTATCAGAGAGTAAAAAGGAATTACAAGGTTTACTGCAATAAGCGTGGCAGATTCATCTTCAGGGATGTAACCCTAATAGGAGGTGATTTGTTAGGTTTTAATACAACTATTGACAATGTTGACTATTCTCAGGATATTGTAGTGCTGCCGAAGGCTGCAGACTTAGATAGCACGATAATACCTTATGGAGATTATAATGGGGATTTTTCAGTTAGACGTTGGATAATTGATGACCCTGTTTTAACTGTTGGTATTAAGGAGTATACCGGTACTGAACCGGAAAGGACTATCCACTGGCCATCTTCTCTCAAATCTGGACGATTGATGGTAAAAAAATTTGATTATACATCCGATAATACGGCAATGATTCTATTGAATATAGAGTGTTCAAAACCATTTTGGGCTGGAATAAATAAGAAAGATATTGAGGAATGTATTTCTATTGCAAGGGCTGTTGTAGAAAAATTTGAGGAATTGGGCATACCCTATGGGTTTGCAACAGATGCCTATTACAGTGGAAATAATGAAGGGGGCAGTGTACAGGCGGCTGGTTTTGGAGTGACTCATTATTATGATATTGTTGAAAACTTAGGAAGAATTGATTATGACATATGTATAAACTTTGAGGAACTGCTCCTAAAACAAATAAATAACAATGTAAATTATACCACGCTTGTAATCATAACGCCATCAATTCTTGAATCCTATGTTGAACATATCAATAGCTTGAGCCAAATAGCAATCAAGACAATTGTAATAGCTCTGGAGAGCACAAACATGAAGTATTTAGGCGATGATATACTATCATTCATTAAAAGAGGGTGAATTCCTTGAATGGTATGAAGGGACTCCTAATAACAAAGGTATTTTGTGACTTTTCACTGGTCTTTGGAGTTATAAATTATTTGTTCCCTATTATGGGATCAAGCAGGATAAACAGTATTATCTATATAGCCATCAGTAGTTTGACCTGTCTTATTTATTTTACAAAAGAAAAGAATAAACGATGGATATATGCGCTTATCCCATCTTTGTTCATACTCTTTTTGACATTTAGAGTCATTAACAGTATAGCGTATTTTATCACAATATTTTTTTGTGTTATCTTTTTCCTTTTTAGGGATATAGGTAAAATTGATTATTATTCATTTATGGAGACGTTTAAAAAAGGGATAGGACTTGTTGCTATAATATTTGGCATTTCTATTATAAGAAAAAACGCAAATATTTTTAGTGCCGTTTCAGCGCCATATATAATAGTTTATCTTGTCTTTTCTGTTGTACTTTTAAGGACACTCAGGTATATGGAATACAATAAAAGCAGTATGGATATCAATAAAATTAATTTGAAATATTCTGCGATAATCACAACCCTGTCACTGACGATAAGCATGAAGCCTATAAGAGAATTTATCTTCAATTTGTTATATCAAATCCATAATTTTATTATAAATATGCTTTTTTATCTTCTATCCTGGCCTTTACTTGGTATAGGATATGTGATGCAATTCATTGTCTACTTTGTAAAAAAAATTATAAGCACAAATGCAAGACAGCAAGTATCTATAAATGTTTCAGGGCCTCCTTTTGAAGATATTAGGGAAATAAATAGAACCGACATAATTGAATTTTTAATGAAAAACAAATTAGTAAACACACTGCTGCAAATAATCATTTTTACAGTAGTTATATGGCTGCTTATTAGGATATTTGGTAGACAGTTTCAACTGAAACAAGAAGAAGAGGAGTATACCGAAAGCAGAGATTTTATAATAGAAAAAAACAAAAATAGCTATATAAGAGGGATACCCATTATATTTAGCAAGAATACACCTGTTGATTATGTAAGGGCCTATTATCTTAAATATCTTAAAATGTGTCAAGCAAAAAAGATTGATATAAAAAACAGCGACACAACCCTTCAAATAAATGATAAAGCTAAGGAATATTTTGATTCAAATATCATCGAAAATATCAGAGAAATATATATAAAAGTCAGATATGGAGGCTGGTCTCCGGATAATACAGTAAAAAAGGAGTTTTATCAGCTTTTTAAGAGTCTTACAAAACATAGATGAAAGCAATATGAAACATTTTGAAGGTGAGGTGTTCGTGTGTGATTTTTTACAGCATATTATATGAAAAAGCTGAAAACAGAAAAAAGGAGGTGGCGGAAGCACCGGATTTTTTTAGGGATTTAAATCTTGACCAGATTATAGATGAAGTAACGGCCGGAAGGGATGAATATAATCTAAAACCTTTCTTTTATACCTCTTTAGATAATATCGATACCATAGAGTATCGTCACGAAATAATGCGAGACCTGGAGAACGAAAGCCTTCTGAGGTGTATGAAGTCATTTATACAAAATATGCATAAAATGCGAGAGTATCTTGCGCTATCAAACAAGCTTTACTATAAGTACCAGAAGGAAAGATGGTTTTTAGATGCGGTGGAGGTTTATTGTAACACTGTAAGTTGCCTGACAAATGATTTGAACTCTACAGAACTGAAATCCCGCGGTTTTTTGGCTTTCCGTGAATTTATAAGGGACTATTCAGGGTCTGATGGTTTTATATCTCTTTTTGACGAAATAAAAAAACTTAAATCTGATTTAGCTTCAGTAAGATATTGTATGCTTATAAGAGGTAACAGCATCAGGGTTCAAAAATACGAGTCTGAGGTGGACTACAGCGAGGATATAGAAGAAACCTTTAAGAAATTCAAGCAGGGAGCAGTGAGAGATTACAAAGTGAAATTTAACGACTCACCAGACATGAACCATGTTGAAGCTGGGGTATTGGATCTGGTAGCCAAATTGTATCCCGATATTTTTTCAAGTCTTGATGAGTTCTGCATGAGAAACAGCGGATATTTGAATGAAACTATAGCCATTTTCGAACGGGAGGTACAGTTTTATATAGCTTATCTTGAGTATATCGCTGAATTTAAGCGAGCAGGGCTTAAGTTTTGCTACCCACAAGTTTCCAGCAAATCCAAAGAAGTTTATAATTACGAAGGTTTTGATCTGGCCCTGGCTTATAAACTCATTAATGAGAATTCATCTGTTGTCTGCAACGATTTTTATTTAAAGGGTAAGGAGCGCATATTTGTTGTCACAGGTCCAAACCAGGGGGGCAAAACAACATTTGCCCGCACCTTTGGTCAATTGCATTATCTTGCCAGCTTAGGCTGTCCAGTACCCGGGCAAAGAGCCAAGCTTTTTCTGTTTGATAGGATTTTTACACACTTTGAGAGGGGAGAGAACATAAAAGATCTCCGGAGCAAACTGGAGGATGAACTGGTTAGAATTTACCATATTTTAAATATGGCTACGCCGAACAGTATTATCATAATGAACGAAATTTTTACTTCTACTACGTTAAAAGATGCTATTTTCTTGAGCAAAAAAATAATGGAAAAGATAATACAACTGGATTTGTTATGCGTCTGTGTAACATTTATTGACGAACTGGCTTTTTTGAGTGAGAAAATCGTGAGTATGGCCAGCACGGTAGTTCCTGAAAATCCGGCATTACGGACATATAAGATTTTAAGGAAACCTGCCGATGGACTTTCATATGCCATATCAATTGCAGAAAAGTACCGGCTTACTTACGAGTGTTTAAAGGAGCGGATAAGGGAATGAATGTTTTTCTTATGTACAGGGACCGTGATTTTAACCTTCAAGGAGAATTGCCGTGGAATGAACAGTCACTTACGCGGGATTTAGATTTAAACACACTTTTTGACGCCATGGCACAAGGTGATGATTTCTTGTTTGAAGTTGCAAAAAGAGCTGTTTTATCTGGTTTGGATAACGATATGGAAACAATACTGTATCGCCAGGATATTCTTAAGGACTGTTTAAAAAATGCCTCTATTGTCAGGGATATGTACGACATAGCGGTAGAGTCAATTAAAAACGAGAAAAAGAATTATTGGGGCCTTTTCAGCAATTATCCTCGCGCGGTGCTGGATAGAGCCGTTGAGGTTATGAATATGTTTATGGACATGCTCAAAAAGATTAAGAATATCGCTGATGAACATGCTGATAGATTTGAGTCTGAGGGCTTTACGGCGTTTTTCGCCATGATTAAAAGGGAACTTGATGATGAATACTTTGAACTCGTTCAAAGTCATTTAAACGAACTAAAGTTCCGTGATGGAGTTTTAATAAGTGCTGAATTGGGAGAGGGCAATAAAGGGACAAATTATATATTACGTAAACAGCAAAATAAAAAGAAACAGGGTTGGATAAAACAGTTCTTTTCTAAAAAAGTACCCGCTTATATCCTTTATATTCCTGACCGTGATGAAAGTGGCTTTAGGGCTCTTGGAGAGCTGGTGGACAGGGGTTTAAACCTTGCTGCGAATGCTCTTGCCCAGTCCAATGATCATATTCTCGGGTTTTTTAACGCATTGCGGACGGAGTTGGCTTTCTACATTGGCTGTTTGAATCTATATGGCCAGCTTTCCCAAATTGGGGGACCTGTATCTTTCCCATTGCCTGTAGCCGTTAACGAACGCAGGCATTCTTTTGAGGGATTATACGATGTGTGTCTGGCTTTAAAGATGAAACAAAAAGTTGTGGGTAATGATTTGAATGCTGATGGAAAATATCTTTTTATAATCACAGGGGCCAACCAGGGCGGCAAATCTACATTTTTGCGCAGTATAGGCCTGGCCCAGTTGATGATGCAGTGCGGCATGTTTGTGCCGGCCGAAACTTTCTGTGCCAATATCTGTGACGGTCTTTTTACGCACTTCAAACGGGAAGAAGACACTACCATGGAGAGCGGCAAGCTTGATGAGGAGCTAAGCAGGATGAGCGACATTGTAGATAATATAACTTCAAATTCCATGTTGTTGTTTAGTGAATCATTTGCCTCGACAAATGAGAGAGAGGGCTCCGAAATTGCAAGGCAAATAACCTACGCCCTGATGGAAAAACGAATTAAGATTTTCTTTGTTACACATTTATATGAATTTGCACATGGTTTTTATGAAAAAAACATGATAGATGTTGTCTTTCTTAGAGCTGAAAGACGAAGTGACGGTGGACGGACCTTTAAATTAATCGAGGGTGAGCCGTTGCAAACGAGTTTTGGTATAGATTTATATAACAAAATATTTGGTAATGCCTGTAGATAATGTAAACACTGTCTGCAGAATATTATTTTTGATTTTTATTTTAACAATAACAATCAGGCTAAATTTTCATATTCTGATACTATAAAAGGCCATCTGCAGTCTATAAATAAAGGTTTGAAATCTCCAGCAATAAATGAGATATACAAATGACTGGAGATTTTTATTATATTGAATGACATTCAATTTTTCAAACAGAATAGGTTGAATGTTATTCAAATTATAATTAACAATATAAATATTAAGAAATATGTTGACAAATAAATTGTTTTGATGTATTATAGTTTTCAAAGTAGACAGATAGATATGATGGACTAATATTAATGCTTTATCCGTTTTAGCGCTTATTGCTGGAATGTGACTTTCAGGTTTAATTTTTTAGCTGCTCAATCAAATCCATCAATAAATTCAATAATAATCTGCAGCGCCTCAGCGTCAACACAATATTGATAGTTGTGAAGGGGGGATTCTGATGGGTTGAATATCTATAGTGTATAGACGAATATAGATAGCCTCAGAAAATATTTTATTTTATCGAAGGTTGGTGCACAGCTTGAACTATATGAGAGCAATACCAGATCGAAAAAATGAAATGGAGGCTATTTCAAATGAAAAAATGGTTATCAATTTTACTGATAGGGTTACTGGTTTTAGGTTTTTCGGCACCAGTGATAGGAGCCACAAATGGAGATTTAAAGCCTGTAGAAAAGCCTGAGAACATTACCGAGTGGAAAGTCACGGATAAGGGAGATCTTGAAAAAGAAGCTAAACTGCCGGACATAAGTGACAAAGACAAGAATAAAATGGCAGATGACCTTGACGATAAGCTTTCAGAGGCCAAAAATGATGAAGAAATACCTGTAATAGCAATACTTGAAAAGGAACCAACAGAAGATATTATAGACAGCATAGAAGGTCAAATCGGGAAGTTTAAGTTAAATAAGAAATGGGGAAAAGCAGTCGATGGTTTTTCAGCTTTAATGACCCAGGAGCAGATTAATATCTTGTCTAAGATGGATGAGGTTAAAAGGATAGACTATGATAGAGAGGTTACTGCATTCTTAGACACGGCAACAGTTTGGACTGGAGTTCAGCAGGCAAGAAGGGATTTTGGCGTTGATGGTGACAGAGATGGAAATTCTGCGGTGTATTCAAAAAATGACGTGGTGGTAGCTGTTATAGATACTGGCATAGATACCGGCCACGTAGACCTGGACGAAGGAAAGGTAATTGGATGGAGAGATGAAGTAAATGGGAAGAGCACCCCGTATGATGACAATGGTCATGGTACCCATGTATCCAGTATCATAGCCGGTACAGGGGAGGGCAATTCAGCATATCGTGGTGTAGCACCGGGTGTAGCACTGGTAGGTATTAAAGTACTCGATTCTAGAGGAAGTGGAACAACCAGTGATATTATTTCGGGCATAGATTGGATGATAGCTAACAAGGACACATATAACATAAGGATAGGAAATATGAGCCTGGGAGCCACTGGCTCGTCAGATGGTACAGACAGTCTGTCGCTTGCGGTAAATAGGGCAGTTGATAATGGCATAATAATGTGTGTTGCTGCAGGAAATGAGGGTCCTGCAAGGTATACAATAGGGAGTCCTGCAGCTGCTGCTAAGGCTATTACAGTTGGCGCTTCATATGACCCGGGTGAAAAAGGGTGGGTCCTAGCGGAGTTTTCCAGTCGAGGGCCTACAGCTGATGGGCGTACAAAACCCGATATAATTACACCAGGTCGAAACATTACTGCTGCTAAAGCAGGTTCTAAAGATGGTTATGTAACATACAGCGGCACATCTATGGCTACACCTTTTATGGCTGGAGTATTGGCGTTGATGCTTGATGCAAACTATTCTCTTAATGATTCTGCTGTGAAAAACATATTATACTCAGATACAAATTTAAAGGACTTTGGGCCATCTGGTAAGGATATAGACTTTGGGTCAGGAATAAACATTTCTTACAATGCCGTAAAAAGTGCAGGAGGCTTTAACGGCAGTTTCAGTGACGGCCTTGTCTTTGATTATGGAGAGGCCACGCTCACAGGTACAGGTGATACCGATTGGTGGGAGTTTAATGTAACAGAATCTTCAAAACCCATAGGTATAACCTTTGTTATTCCAAACCATACCTCATCAATAGACTTTGACATTTATCTGTATGATCCAAATGGTAAACAGGTGGCTGCGTCCGAAGGCACAAAGAGACAGGAACAGATATTGTTTACACCATCAACTGCAGGGACATATAGGCTAAAAGTATATTCATATAAAGGGTCAGGCGGCTACTGGTTTAATGTAAGCTATAAATAGAAATGAAACAGAGTCAGTGAATATGGTTCACTGACTCTGTTTTATTCTGTTGTATTACTTTTTTACGTTATAGAATACATTTTTACCTTTAAATATTGCACTATCTCCAAGCAGTTCTTCAATTCTCAAAAGCTGATTATATTTTGCAATCCTTTCCATCCTGCACGGAGCACCGCTTTTTATTTGTCCAGCGTTGGTAGCTACAGCAACGTCTGCCATTGTAGTATCTTCCGTTTCTCCAGACCGATGGGAGATAACCGTAGTGTAGTTGGCCCTGTGAGCCATTTGGATTGTATCAAGCGTTTCTGACAGTGTACCTATTTGGTTCAGCTTAATTAAAATTGAATTTGCTATATTTTTATTTATGCCTTCCGCAAGGTCAATTTTTCTTTGTTCAAGCACATCAATACCTGATATTTCTGGAGCAATGATCTTATTTACATTATCCACAACTGTTCTAACACCTTTGCCATGGAATCTTTTCTTATCATTGTCCCGAAGCTCTACTGCTTCCCTTGTACCTGTAGAAGCTCCTGAAGGGACAGCTGCCCTTCCTATAACTCCATTATCCAATATAACGTCAACTTCAACTGTCGGATTCCCCCTGGAATCCAAAATTTCTCTTGCTTTTACGGAATTGATGCTTGGCATATTTTCCATCTCCTTTATTTAAAAGTATTTGGTATGTTAAAGGCTGATTTATCCAATTGCTGAAATGATAGAAGTCATCAGCCGAATATCCGTTAATTAAAATATCTATTGTGGCGATATGATTATCCGCTTACTCCATATTGTTATCATCATTTGTAGGAAGTTTTTCTATTTTTGAAAAGCTTATTATCAAAAACGCAGTAAATGCGCATGCAGCCCCAAAATAAAATGTTGCTGAAGGGGAAACTTTATCCCATAGATATCCTGCAATAATATTTGCCGGCAAGGTCATAACGCCCAGAGAAGCATTGAATAAACCGTAGGCTGTGCCACGCTTGTTATCGGGTACTATATTGGCGACTAATGACTTCGCTATTCCTTCGGTAGTTGCATAATAAAGACCGTAGAATATGTATATTAACCATATATGCCATGGATGGTTAGCGAGGGCAAAGCCTATATATGATAGGGCATACACAAGCCATCCGATTTGCATTACTTTGACCCTGCCTATCCTGTCCGAAAGACTGCCGGCAGGAACAGATAAAAGAGCATAAAAAAGGTTAAATACTGCATAGACTATCGGAATTGTTTCGGGACTTATACCTACGGTTTGAGCACGCAGAATTAAAAATGAGTCGCTTGAATTACCCAATGTAAAAACAAGCATGATTATAAGGAAGAACAGGAATTTACCTTTTAATATGCTAAAATCAAATTTTGTCTGTTTCTTGGAAACAGGTGTGGCTTTTTCACTTACAAAAAGACCGATTAAAAGTATTGTTACGGCGGAAATTAGTCCTGCGATATAGAAGATTATTCTGTAACGCATATTTCCGCTTACTAAAAGATAAAGTATCCCGGTTGTCGCAAGGGGACCGATAACAGAACCGAACGTGTCAAGCATACGTTGATACCCGAAAGAAAATCCCATCCGGTCTTCCTTTGCTGATTGAGCCACTAATGCATCCCTGGGAGCGTCTTTTGTACCTTTTCCTATACCGTCAATTAAACGCAAAGTAAAAGCTTGCCATGCAAAAAACACAGTTCCAAATAGGAAACGGCTTATTGCAGAAAGTAAATAGCCGATAAAAACGATACTTTTTCGTTTACCTAACCTGTCAGAAATAATACCGGAGAGTATTCTAAAGACACTTACAATTGTCGTCACGCTACCCTCTATAAGACCTATTGTCTCTTTGTTTAGTCCCAACACAGAGGAATAAAAGATCGGAAGTATTGGCTGAATCATATCCTGGCCGAAACCACCAAAAAAGGCCACCCAGCCCAGTGTACGGACATTATCTCTCTCTTTGTTCGGTTTACTCTTATTATCCATAATTACACCCCTTTCATAAAAAATAAAAAGCTAATAATTCCACTATCGAGGTAGGAACTATTAGCTTCTTAATTCAAGCATTTCTGACGAGTTCCATCGCCATTAGTATTTACTTTAACGATATATATTATAATATACATCATGAAATTTATCAATGGATATCTTAAGTGAGGATCGCGTCAAGTATTTGTTGGCACCTTTTTATTTACATAATCATCCATTTTTATATATTCATATTTATACAAACATTTAGCTGCATTTGGCAATATAATAATCTTAATTAGGTGGGTAAGCCGATCAAATATTTTTTTCTGTAGCAAGAAGGAATTTTTGTAGTGCAGGTAGAATTAATTTCATAAGACATCACCTTCCTTAAGTTTTATACTCATCCACTGTAAATGATGGGGAGGTCTTATTTCTACATCTATCATTAATTTTCCTGCTCAATGGCCTGACGAAATTTTGTAATATAATGTTCTATGATGGTGATGCCTGTGATAGTGAAATATGGCATTTAGCTTTTAGAACACTGTTGTTAGATATAGAAAAGCTTAAAGAAAAAGCGGTATACAGTCAATTTAGCTTTAGGTTTATAAAAATTTAAATTGTAAAGATGAATGAGGGGTATGAGGATGCATAAGGGGATAATGATAGCTGGAACACATTCGGGTGCGGGCAAGACAACGGCCTGCATTGGGATAATGGGTGCGCTTTCAAGAAGATACGTTGTGCAGCCGTTCAAGGTTGGTCCGGATTATATAGACACATCATATCATAGGTATGCCACAGGCAAATATTCATGCAATCTCGATATTTATATGCAGAGCAGAGAAAATATTCTTTCTATATTTATTAAAAATGCGTTTAGAGCTGATATTTCAATTGTAGAGGGTGTTATGGGTCTGTATGATGGGATGGACAGCACCAGCAATGGCAGTAGTGCTGACATAGCAAAACTCCTTGATATACCTGTAATATTGGTTGTGGATGCTGGCGCAATGTCTGCCAGTGTATCTGCCATGGTTATGGGATACATGCAGTATGATAAAAATGTAAACATAGTTGGGGTAATACTAAATAGAGTGGGAAGTGAAAGACATTTTAGACTTTTAAAGGAGTGTATCGAGAGAGACCTAAAACTGAACGTATTTGGCTATCTGCCATATAATAAGGACTTTAGACTGCCTGAGCGGCATCTTGGCCTTATACCGGCTTTTGAGATGGAGGGTCTTAATAAAAAGCTTGAAGATCTGTATGATTGTGTGGAAGAAAATATTGATATAGACAGAATATTGGAGTCTGCTGTTGATATTGACTGTTGCGGTGATGGAGGAAATACTGGTGTTTCAGTTATCAACAAAAGAGTAAAGATTGCTTATGCCTATGATGAAGCATTTAATTTTTACTATAAAAATACTATGGATGTATTTATGGAATCGGGTGCTGAACTGGTGCCGTTCAGTCCAATTCATGACAGTTCACTGCCTGCCGGGATATCGGGAGTATACATAGGCGGGGGTTTTCCAGAGGTCTTTGCTGAGAGACTCAGCAATAATATAGGAATGATGGAGTCCATAAGAAATGCGGTAGAAAGCGGAATGGCAGTGTATGCGGAGTGTGGTGGGTTTATGTACCTTACGCGGTCAATAACCTGCAAAGATGGAAGTAAATACCCCATGGCAGGCATATATAATGTAGATACCATTATGACAGATAGGCTAAACCATTTTGGTTATGTAAAAGTAGACGTAATAGAGGACAATGTACTTTTTAATAAAGGTGAAACGATTAGGGGACATGAATTTCATTATTCGAAGGTTTCAGGCGGGTATCCATGTATGTCATATTTAGTACATAAACTGGGTGGAAATGAGGCCTGGCCGTGCGGATATAGATATAAAAACTGTCTCGGCACCTATGTTCACATAGACCTATCTGCTTATCCAACTGCAGTGAAGAAATTTATTAATTATATTAAAGATAGCAATGTATGATGTGGTTATATTTATGGCAAACAAGCCTATAATATTATTTATTTTCTACCTGGATTTTATGCTATTAAAGTTGTGTGAAATGGACTGAAGAATTATTTTAAAGGAAACAACACTGATATTTGATTATATATAATAAAGTTAAATAAGGGCTATCTTTAAGAGTAATTAAAACCCCCGGAGTTTTTCCGGAGGTTTTAATTATATTGTTATGCACCCATGAACATCTTGATGTCATCTTCCACAGTGGTGATACCACCAATGCCGAAGTTTTCTACCAGCACCTTGGCTACATTGGGTGATAGGAATGCAGGTAGTGTCGGGCCCAGGTGGATATCCTTTACTCCAAGGTAGAGAAGAGCCAGCAGAACTATTACAGCCTTTTGTTCGTACCAGGCTATGTTATATGATACAGGCAGCTCGTTGATATCGTCCAATCCAAATACCTCTTTTAGCTTAAGGGCTATCAGTGCTAAGGAATACGAATCGTTGCACTGTCCCGCATCCAGAACCCTCGGTATCCCGTTTATATCTCCTAAGTCTAATTTGTTGTATCTGTACTTTGCGCATCCTGCAGTGAGGATCACGGCGTCTCTTGGAAGGGCTTTGGCAAATTCTGTGTAATATCTCCTGTCTTTGAACCTGCCGTCGCAGCCTGCCATTACAAAGAACCTCTTTATTGCCCCTGATTTTACTGCTTCTACAACCTTATCAGCAAGGCTGAACACCTGTTCGTGAGCAAATCCACCCACTATTTCGCCATTTTCAATTTCTATAGGAGGTTTACACCTTTTAGCATGTTCTATTATCTCTGAGAAGTCCTTCTTGCCATCAGGTCCTTCAGGGATATGCTTTACCCCCTCAAATCCTACAACACCGGTTGTATATACCCTGTCTTTGTAGGAATCCTTTGGAGGTACTAGACAGTTTGTGGTCATGAGGATTGGACCGTTGAAGCTTTCAAATTCCCTATCCTGCAGCCACCATGAGTTTCCATAGTTTCCAGCGAAGTTGGGATATTTCTTAAATGCTGGATAGTAATGTGCCGGGAGCATTTCACCATGGGTATATACATCAATACCTGTACCCTGAGTCTGCTCCAAGAGCTGTTCTAAGTCTTTGAGGTCATGACCGCTTATAAGTATACCAGGTTTTTTCCTGACGCCTATATTCACCCTTGTTATTTCTGGATTACCATAGGTTGCGGTGTTGGCCTTATCAAGGAGTGCCATTACATCCACCCCGTATTTACCTGTTTCCATGGTGAGTGATACATAATCATTGACAGTCATGCTGTCATCCAGTGTTGCAATAAGGGCCTTCTCTATAAACTTAGAGATGTCGGGGTCTTTATAGCCAAGATTTGCAGCATGGTAGGCATATGCGGCCATACCCTTTACACCAAATGTGACAAGGGACTGCAGAGACCTTATGTCTTCATTCTCTGTGGAAAGTATGCCGACCTGCTGTGCCTTTCTGTCAAATTCCTCCTCTGAATCGGCGTACCATTTAACCGAATCATGCAGGTCTTCCACATTGACATTTATCCTTTGAAGCTGTGCTTTTATGCTCTCTCTCAATGCAAGTGCTTCCTTTACCTTTTCCACAAAATAATTTTTATCAAAGTTTACATTGGTTATTGTAGAAAACAGGCCTTCAATCACAAAGCTGTCAGTCTCTTCATCGTTAATTCCTGCCTTTCTTGCCTCTGCATTTACCAATGCTATTCCCTTTAGTGCGTACATTAATAGATCCTGCATCCTTGCAGTGTCATCCGTTTTACCGCATGTACCCCGGAGGGTGCATCCAGCACCTCTCGAGGCTTCCTGGCACTGATAACAAAACATATTCATTGCTGTGTACCTCCTTCAATTTTTTCATCTGAGAATATACTAATCCGTCATGACCGATATTTCTGTGACATGTATCACAGAGAAAAGTGATTTTTTAGGACATACAAGAGCAGTTGAAAAATACTCCATTTAAAGGCAATTCGTAGAGCGATTGCAATATTAAAACGAGGTGCTCATTGGCAATGTGGATGATTAAGGTTGTATTGAATAATGCTGGGGCTATGGGCACTTTTTCCCATAAGAATTATCCAGAGGACGGCGAATATCAGGCAGCAATTTATGGATTAAAGCAGTAAATTAGTCATACCTTATATTTAGGGACTATATGCAATAATAGCAAAAATGATTTATAATATTTTATAATAATATTAAGATATAACGTAATAGACCATAGGTATTCTTAATTAATAGCAATTTATTCAAAAGAAACAGGTACACCTGAGGGAACGTGTTTTAGTTATTATAGTGTTGTGCTTTTTAAGCAGCTACGGGGGGCCAGGCCCGGAATAAGCAAAAGGGGAGGCATAATATGTTTTTTATAGGTATATTTGGTATACAGGATAAAGAAAAATCAATAAGAGAGTTTGACAGTGTAATATGCCCCGAGTGCGGCAGACTTACCAGGGCAGAGTTGATGGTATACTATACATATTTTCATTTCTTCTTCATACCTCTATTTAGCTGGAACAGGAGATATTTTGTGAGGTTTCGGTGCTGCGATAGCATATATGCTGTGGATGAGGACTATGTCAGGGAGATCAGAAATACAGAAATCCTCGATACGTCAAGGCTGCACAGGATAGGGAGCCAGGGTAATATCTGTCCCAACTGCGGCAGTTATGTAAACCCAACCTTTAATTATTGCCCAAACTGTGGGCACAGGCTTTACTGACCCAGGCTTTTCAATATGGGCTTAGGAGATGAACAAATGATAAGATGTGTAATTTTTGACTATGACGGGACTATAGCGGACACTGCGGAGATAGTAGAGAAGAGTTTTCGTGAAACTGTAAAACATTTTACCGGACATGTAATCACGAGAAAGGAGTTTATTGATGTATTTGGAATGCCGCTTACGGATATGATGGCCTTTTATGATAAAGACAGAACTGAAGAGATGGTAAAGTATTACAGGGAGTATTTTTCAATATATCAGGATTTGCTTGTAAAACCGTTTCCAGGTGTTGTTGATACCATAAAGAGGTTAAAACAATTGAAAATTAAGACAGCCATAGTTTCGTCAAGAACGAGAAGGGGGATAGAACATGGAATAAACCTTTTTGGGCTCGCTGACAGTATAGATCTAGTAATAGGTGTTGAGGATACACAAAACAGTAAACCCCATCCCGACCCCGTTTTGAAGGCCATAGATATGTTTGGTATTGAAGGCAAGCAGGCAATCATGGTAGGAGATAGTCCACACGACATAATTGCTGCAAAAAAGGCGGGGATTAAAGCATGTGCGGTCCAGTGGTCACTTTTCGGGATAGAAAAACTAAATGATTTAAATCCGGATTTTAAAATAGAGGCAATGGTTGACCTCTTGGATATAATAAAAGAATAAGGACAGATGGGTTCTGTCCTTATTCTATGTTTATTCTTCTTCCTTTTGGAGGGGTAGGTTTTTCTTTGGGCAGTGTGATACGCAGTACACCATTGTTGTATTTTGCACTAATATCATCAAGCCTTACATTGTCAGGTATAGGTACTGTTCGGGTAAATGAACCCATACGGCGTTCCCTTCTTATATATTCGCCGTTGTTTTCATCCACAATATCCTCCTGTTTTCCGGATATTATCAGATAATCATCCTGTATCTCAATGTTGATATTCTCTTTATTATAGCCGGGTACATCTACCTCAACCACGTATTCGTTTTCAGTCTCTTTGACATCGAGTCTGGCACCCTTGATTGTACCTCTCATATAGTCAAAGAAATCATCAAAATACGGGAAGCTGAAAAAGTCATCAAAGAAAGCAGGCAAGTTATTTCTCCTGTCCGGGAACATGTCTCTTCTTCTCATAGATTAATACCTCCTTCCTTAGATATTATTTTACTTTTCGATTAAATTATACATCAAAAGGTCAGGGAAAGTCAATAATTTTTATTGGATTTTTTTCTTAATATGTTATAATCAGTCTGGAGGTGATATTTGTGGATATAGAGGCAGATATACCAATTCTTATTGATAGACTGTCAAAAACAACAGGCCTTATCCTTGATGTCGGTACAGGACGGGGTGCTATGGCAGAGAATCTTGCAAAAAAAGGATATCATGTTGTTACAGTAGAATACAGTGAAGAGAGAATAAAAGAGACCAGACAGGACTTTGAAGGTAGAGGTATAGAAAATGTCCTTTTTATCCATGCTGATGCTCAGGCTCTTCCTTTCTTATCTTAGATGAGACTTTTGACATGGTGACATGCTATAATGCAGTACACCATTTTGATGACTATGTTAAAGCCCTGAATGAGATGGAAAGGGTTTTGAAAAAAGGTGGTGTCATTGTAGTAACAGAACTTAATGAAGATGGTAAAGAGGTAGTAGCTGAAGCACACAGACACAGAGGGGAAGAACATCATGATGAGATGAATATAGATAGGATAAAGGATGCTCTGGCCGGGCAAAAAAAGGAAATATATCATTTTGCTTATTTTGATGCGTTGATAATGGAGAAATGATTACAATGTGCATCATTATGTTATATACACATATGCCTGTTGCAGGTACATATGGCAGGGCGCAGACATAAATATCACGTATCAGCGTGATAAAGTTTGCATGCAATGCCATATACCAAGCTCAACAGGTTTTATGGAGAGTCATTTGTGGACTGCAGCATAAGAAACCTGTGCTATGCTGCAGTCCATATGACTATTAAAATGCCGGTACAATGGCTCCTTGATATTTATCTTCAATGAATTTCTTGACCTCAGGGGAGTTCAGTACCTCAGCCAATGTCTTGATTGCCGGGTCGTCTTTATTGTCTGGTCTTACAGTGAGGACATTGGCGTAAGGAGAATCTTTATCTTCAATGGCAATGGCATCTTTTAAAGGGTTTAGTCCCGCTTCCAGTGCAAAGTTGGTATTTATGACTGAAGCGTCTACATCCTGTAGTGTTCTTGGCAGTTGTGCTGCATCCAGTTCAGAAAACTTAAGGTTCTTCGGATTTTCTGCTATATCTATAGGGGTAGCGGTTAATGAGGTAGAGTCTTTCAGTTTTATTAGGCCGTTCTTTTGGAGCAACAGCAGAGCTCTGCCTTCATTGGTTGGGTCATTGGGTATGGAGATGGTTGCACCATCCTTTAGTTCTTCCAACGATTTAACCTTTTTGGAGTATACACCCATGGGTTCAACGTGTACCTTGACGAGTGCTACAAGCTTCATATTGTTGTTTTTCTCAAACTCCTCCATATAAGGTACGTGCTGAAAAAAATTAGCATCAATGGAACCGTCGTTCAATGCCTTATTGGGTTGTACGTAATCAGTAAACTCAACAATTTCCAGATTTATCCCTTTTTCTTTTAATATTGGTTTTACAAACTCCAGTATCTCTGCATGGGGTACAGGTGTTGCTCCTACCCTTAATGTTACTTCTTTTTGTGTTTCTGCAGGTTGATTTTGTGGTTGACCTGAGGACTGTGTATTTGAACTGCCACAGCCGCTTACAAGGCCGACTAACAGTATAAAGATAAGGCTGATTAATAAAATTTTCTTCACTGTATTTACCTCCTATCAACTTTTTTGGCAAGATAACTTCCTGCAATTTGTACGACTTGTACAATTACAATCAGTACAATTACCGTTGCTATAAGCACGTGTGTATCATACCTCTGGTAACCATACCTGATGGCTAAGTCTCCGAGACCACCTCCTCCTATAGCTCCTGCCATTGCTGAGTAGCCTATAATATTTATTATAGTGAGGGTAATTCCGAGTATAAGTGATGGAAGTGACTCTGGAATAAGTACCCTCGTTATAATTTGAAATGGTGTGGCACCCATGGATAGGGATGCTTCAATTACACCCCTGTCTACCTCTTTTAATGAACTTTCTATTACCCTGGCAACAAATGGCGTTGCTGCTATAGAAAGAGGGACAATGGTAGCCGTTGTACCTATGGTGGTGCCAACGACAAGCCTTGACAGGGGGAGTATGACTATCATTAATATCAGGAATGGGAAAGAGCGAAGTATATTTATAACAGTGCCAAGAACGTTATTGAGTGCAGGCTTTTCCATTATGCCTCCCTTTTCCGTTATTACAAGCAGTACACCCAGAGGCAGACCCAGTATAAGAGAGAATATGGTGGATGCAAAAACCATGTATATGGACTGCCAAAGGGATGGGAGAAGCAAGTTCAAAATACGCATGATTTCCTGATTCATTTCAACACCTCTATCTTTAATCCTTGATTTTTTAACCATTCTACGGCATTATTAATTTTATCAGCCTGGCCTTCAAGGCCAATGACTAAGTTTCCTATGGTTTCACCATGGATATGCTGTATATTTCCTGAGAGTATATTTACATCGACATCAAAGGTCTTTATGAGGTGGGAGATTACAGGTTCCCTGGCACTCTTGCCTATAAACAGTACCTTGACTACCATGCCCCTGTCGTAATCGATTATGCTATCTGGCATACCCTCCTCTATGCCTACGAATTTTTTAGTTATCTGAGAAGACGGTTGAGAAAATATATCAACCACATTTCCCACCTCAACCAGCTCACCGGCATTTAAGACGGCAACCCTGTCGCATATCTCTTTTATTACGTCCATCTGATGGGTGATAACTATTATGGTGAGGTTGAGCCTTTTGTTGATTTCCTTTAAAAGTGATAAAATCTGCGAGGTTGTCTGGGGGTCAAGGGCTGAGGTAGCCTCATCAGACAAAAGCAGTGTTGGACCGTTGGCCAATGCCCTGGCTATGCCAACCCTCTGTTTTTGTCCGCCAGAGAGCTGAGACGGATATGAATCTTTTTTATCAGCCAGGCCGACCATATCCAGGAGCTCCTTAATCCTTTTATCAATCACGTCTTTTGATACCCCGCTGATTTCCATAGGGAAGGCAATGTTTTCGTATACAGTCTTATTGGATAGTAAATTAAAGTGTTGAAATATCATCCCTATTTTTTTTCGCATCTCTCGCAGCTCTTTGTTATTTAAAGACATAATATCCTGGCCGTTTATCTCGATGGTGCCCTCTGTGGGTTCCTCAAGGCGGTTTATGCAGCGTATCAGAGAAGATTTACCAGCTCCTGACAATCCCATTATTCCAAATATCTCACCATCATTGATCTCAAGATTAATGTTTTTAAGTGCTGTAATGCTCTCATTTTCTGTACGATATACCTTGGTCAAATTTTTGATTAAAATCAATAAGATACACCTCCAATAAAAAATCCTCTTTCACACGATGAAAGAGGACTATAATAGCCTCTCTCATCTCTCAGCTTTGCGCTGCAGGAGTTGGCACCATTGCATATACATGCCGGTTGCCGGGTTTCATCGGGCCAGTCCCTCCACCTCTCTTGATAAGAGTGCTTAACATATTCAATTTATACATTGAGTATATTTGAATTTGTACAGGAAGTCAACACAAATTTTTTATTTATGATTAAAATGCATGTTGAATTATATTTGCAATTGCATAAAATACATAAACTTATTTCATAATGATACTTTAGCACGATAACGTACTGCCCAAATATACCTGTAAATAGGTACTAATAGCATAAAGCTATTATATAAAATTTTTGCATAAAAGAAGGATTTGCTGTTTTTTTATCGAATATATTAATCTAAATAAATAGTAGGGGGCAGACGGATGTCAGAATTGTATATTGACGGTAATGGCCTTACTGTAGATGATGTTTATAATGTTTCTAAGGGCAATATAACCGTAAGGTTAGCCGAAGAGGCATGTGTTAAAATAGATAGAGCAAGGGAACTAGTAGACAGCTACGTGAGTGAGAACAGGGTTGAGTACGGCATCACCACGGGGTTTGGCAGGTTTGCTGATGTTACCATATCGATGAATGAGGCAACGGAGTTACAGTACAACCTTATAAGAAGTCATTCATGTGGTGTAGGAGATCCCCTTCCAATAGAGGTAGTAAGGGCTGTGATGCTGCTCAGAGCAAATACGCTTGCAAAAGGATATTCAGGCATTAGGTTACAGACTTTAAATACTCTGGTAGAAATGCTCAACAGGGATGTTATACCTGTTATGCCTTCAAAAGGTTCCCTGGGGGCCAGTGGAGATCTTGCTCCTCTTGCCCATATGGCGCTGGTCATCATAGGTGAGGGAGAGGCATATTTCCGGGGAAAACGTATGCCTGGCGGAGAGGCTATGAGGTTAGCTGGTATAAAACCGGTAAAATTAGTTTCAAAGGAAGGCCTGGCCCTCATAAACGGAACACCTGTAATGACGGCTATAGGAGCTTTAGCCATACATGATGCCATGAACTTAAGTAAAGCTGCGGATATAGCCGGAGCACTTTCTATGGAAGCCTTAAGAGGCATAAAGGACGCCTTTGATGAAAGGGTTCATATGCTCCGGCCACATGCCGGCCAGCTAAAAACAGCAAGAAATATTCGCATTCTTACAGAGGGAAGTAGCCTTATTACAAGACAGGGAGAAATAAGGGTGCAGGATTCGTATACCATCAGATGTATACCTCAGGTACATGGGGCATCTAAGGATGCAATTGATTATGTCAAAGGAATAGTAGAGACAGAGCTGAACTCCGTTACAGATAACCCACTGATCTTTTCTGAGGATTATATAGTAATATCAGGAGGAAATTTCCATGGTCAGCCGATTGCTCTTGCCATGGACTTTCTTGGGATAGCAATATCTGAACTCGCTGATATATCTGAAAGGCGGATAGCAAAACTGGTTGACTCAAATTTAAGCAATGGTCTGCCCGGTTTCCTTACAAGGGAAGGCGGTTTAAATTCCGGATTCATGATTCCTCAATATGTGGCAGCATCGCTGGTGTCTGAAAATAAGGTCTTATCTCATCCAGCCAGTGTAGACTCTATACCATCCTCTGCCAATCAGGAGGATCATGTAAGTATGGGGACAATAGCAGCCAGAAAGACAAGGGAAATATTAGAAAATGCAATTAATGTTATTGCGATAGAACTTATGTCTTCCGCTCAGGCGATAGACTTAAGAGATGGAGGGTCGCCTGGGAAGGGTACAGGAGCTGCGTACAGGCTTATCAGGTCAAGGATACCGTTTATTGAAAGAGATGAATTGATGTACAGACATATTGAGGACTGTGCGATGCTTATTAAGACCGGTGAACTCATTGAAACAGTGGAGGGGGAGATTGGTTCATTAAATTAGAATTAACAGTATGTATAATCACAATGCTCCTGCGAGCGGCTGGTCTGATTGGGGATTACCCAATTATTTTTAAAACATTTTGCTTTAGCCTATTGAAGTTTTAATGAATTTTCTGTATAATATTTTCAAGGAGGGAAAACCATGTATGAATCAAAACTCAAGAGTGAGGCTGTGGATGAGCTTTTTGAGGCTATACTGGAGCTTAAAGATGTGGAGGAATGTTACAGATTTTTTGAGGATTTATGCACGATAAATGAAATCAAAGAGATGGCACAGAGATGGCAGGTTGCAAAAATGCTCAGAGAAAAAAAGACCTACGTGGAGATAGCAGATAAAACAGGGGCAAGTACGGCTACCATAAGCAGGGTAAATAGGTATTTGAATTATGGCTCAGACGGTTATAATATTATATTAGACAGGTTAGAGCAAAAAAAGAAAAGCTGACCTGGGGGTAACCTCAGGTTTTTTGTTGAGGTGAGTCTTATGGATATTTTAGAAGGGTTAAACGGCCCGCAGAAGGAAGCAGTGACTACTACTGATGGACCACTTTTAATTATTGCAGGGGCAGGGAGTGGAAAAACGAGAGTTTTGACTCATAGGATTGCTTATCTGATAAACGTAAAGAAAGTGTCACCATACAATATATTGGCTATAACATTTACCAACAAGGCCGCCAGTGAGATGAAGGACAGGGTGGAAAAGCTGCTTAATGCATCAGTGAAAAATATGTGGATTTCAACCTTTCATTCGGCCTGCGTCAGGATATTGCGCGATGGAGCGGAAAGGCTTGGATATAAACGGAGCTTTGTCATATATGATACATCTGATTCCATTTCCTTGATAAGGTCCTGTTTGAAAGAGCTTAACCTCGATCCTAAATATTACGAACCAAAGGGATTGCTGCATACCATATCCAGGGCAAAGGACAGTCTGATGGATCCAGATACCTTTGAAAAAGAAACAGCTAACGACTTTCGCAGTAAGAATGTGGCAAGTATATACAGGGAGTATCAAAGGCGTCTTAAACAACTAAACGCTATGGATTTTGATGACCTTATAATGAAGACTGTGGAACTTTTTAAGGTGCATGAAGATTTTCTTCTTCAGTACCAGAACATGTTTCGCTATATACTTGTTGATGAATATCAGGATACAAACCGGGCCCAGTATGAACTCATAAAGATTTTGTCTAAAAGGTACAACAACATCTGTGTTGTTGGTGACGATGACCAAAGCATATATGGTTTTAGGGGGGCTGATATAAGGAATATATTGGACTTTGAAAGGGATTTTCCTAACGCTAAGGTGATAAAACTGGAACAAAATTATCGTTCTACACAGAAGATCTTAAACGCTGCCAATAACCTTATAGCACATAATAAGGGCAGAAAGGGTAAAAAGCTTTGGACTGAATACGAGGGTGGCCCGGATATCGTACTTTATAAGGCTGAAGACGAGCGCATGGAGGCACGGTATGTTGTTTCCAGCATTATTGATTTAATTAATAGAGGTTATTCTTCCTCTGATATAGTTATATTATACAGGACCAATGCCCAGTCCAGGGCTTTTGAGGAAGAGCTGGCACAGTATCAGATTGGCTACAGAGTAGTGGGCAGTTTGAGATTTTATGAAAGGAAAGAGATAAAGGACATAATGTCTTATTTGCGGGTTATACAGGACCCGTCAGATGAGGTAAGCCTGCTGAGGATAATCAACGAACCATCAAGGGGGATTGGAGAAAAAACCATAGAACAGCTCACGGAGTATGCAAGAAGTAATGGCATATCACTTTATGAGGCCGCAAAATTTGCAGGTGATACCGATCTATCGGCAAGACAGGTGAAGGGCGTCTTATCTTTTGTAAACATAATGGACCAACTTATAAGTTTTAAGGATGATGTGTCCATCTCGGCATTGGTGGAGCTGGTGCTTCAAAAGACAGGCTATCTGGAGATATTAAAGAGTGAGAATACACCTGAATCTGAATCAAGGATTGAAAACCTGAATGAGTTTATTGGTGCAGCTAAAGAGTTTGAAAAAGATAACCCCGATCTAGTGCTGGAGGACTTCCTCGCCAATTTGGCGTTGGTTTCCGATATTGACTCCTTAGAAGATGGAGAGGGTGTTGTCATGATGACTGTACATTCTGCCAAGGGTTTAGAGTTTCCTGTGGTGTTTATGGTTGGCATGGAAGACGGGCTTTTTCCCATATCAAGAGCTTTGGACAATGATGAAGACATGGAGGAAGAGAGGCGTCTTTGCTATGTGGCTGTTACCAGGGCCAAAGAGAGGCTTATTATGACTTATGCAAGGACGAGAAATCTTTATGGCAGAACAATGGTATGTATCCCCTCGCGATTCATTAAAGAGATTGATATACCGGATTTTGCCAAAGAGCCTTTTAAAAAACGCAGCATGTCTGTTGAAGAGCCGGGGAAGGTAGCCTCAAGTAAAGAAAAATATGCTGTGGGTATGAAGGTTATGCATAAGATGTGGGGTTCTGGAATAATTGTCCAGGTTAAGGATATGGGTAGCGACAAGGAGCTTGCCATAGTGTTCCAGAGCGTTGGTTTGAAGAGATTGTCTGCCAACATTGCGCCATTAAAAGTCGAGGAGGGTTAGTATGGACAAAGAGCAGGCCGCCAAGAGGATAAATGAACTAAGGGATATAATAAACCATCACAATTATATGTATTATGTACTTGATTCTCCGGAGATATCCGATGCAGAATTTGACAATTTGATGAGGGAACTCATTGAGTTAGAGAGACAATATCCAGAATATCTCACGCCGGATTCTCCTACACAAAGGGTAGGGGGAGAGGTGTTAGAGGGGTTTGCAGAATATGTTCATACTTTACCGCTCCTGAGCCTTAGCGATGTGTTCGATGAAGGCGAGCTGAGAGATTTTGACAGAAGGGTGAGAAGAGAGGTTGGAGACACAGAATATGTTGTTGAAGTGAAGATAGATGGTCTTTCCTGTGCATTGAGATACGAAAATGGTATATTTGTACAGGGGGCTACAAGGGGCAATGGTTTTGTAGGGGAAGACGTTACGGCGAATCTTAAAACCATAAGGTCTATACCGCTAAAATTAGAAGAACCAGTCTCTCTTGAGGTGCGCGGAGAGGTATACATGCCAAAGAGGAGCTTTTTGATGCTCAATGAACTCCGTGAACAAAATGGAGAGCCCCTCTTTGCCAATCCTCGAAATGCGGCTGCTGGTTCGTTAAGACAGCTTGATCCAAAAATAACGGCATCTAGAAATTTAGATATTTTTATATTTAACCTGCAGAGGGTGGAGGGAAAGAATTTTACAACCCATATAGAAACACTGGAATATTTAAAGGAGATGGGGTTAAAAATAATCCCGTATTATGTGAAATGCGATAATATTGACCAGGTCCTTGAGCAGGTACATATATGGGAATCAAAAAGAAATGAACTGGATTTTGCTGTAGATGGTCTGGTGATAAAGGTAAATGACCTGGCTAAAAGGGAGATCCTGGGCAGCACTTCTAAATCATACAGATGGGCTATAGCGTACAAGTATCCTGCTGAAATGGCAAAGACCAGAATAAAGGATATAATAGTGCAGGTGGGAAGGACAGGGGCACTAACACCAACAGCCCTCCTCGAACCGGTTAAACTGGCAGGTTCTACTATTAGCAGGGCTACATTGCACAATGAGGATTATATAAAGATGAAGGACATAAAGATAGGTGACTGGGTATATATCCGGAAGGCAGGTGAGATAATCCCTGAGGTCGTTGAACCACTAATAGAAGAACGAACGGGCGAAGAGAAAGACTTTGCTATGCCTGATACGTGTCCGGAGTGTGGTGCAAAAGTGGTCAGGCTGCCTGGAGAAGCTGTGACACGCTGTACTGGGTTGAGCTGTCCCGCTCAGATAAAAAGACAGCTTGAACACTTTGCCTCTAAAGAGGCTATGGATATTGATGGAATGGGCCCTGCTGTAATTTCACAATTAGTAGATAAAGGACTTGTAAAAAACATTGCCGACATTTATTATATAGGATATCAGGATATATTAAACCTTGAGAGGATGGGGAAAAAGTCTGCAGAAAACCTGATAAATGCCATTGAAGATAGCAAGGGAAGGGACTTAGATAGGCTTATAAATGGTCTTGGCATAAGATTGGTGGGCAGTAAAGCAGCAAAAATTCTTGCTGAGGCATATAAGGACATTAAGAGCCTCATGAAGGCAGGTGCTGAAGAACTTACCTCAATACCTGAGATAGGGCCAAAGATAGCCGAAAGCATAGTTGATTTTTTCTCTGAGAAACAAAACATTGCTATCATTAACAGGCTTATTGAAGCGGGTGTCAATACGAGAAAGATAGAAGAAGTTCATGAGACTTTGCTGGCTGGCAAGACCTTTGTGATAACAGGTACTCTGAAAGACTTTACCAGGGAGGAGGCGGCAAACATTATTGAACAACTTGGTGGCAAGGTGACAGGAAGCGTGAGCAAAAAGACTAACTATCTGATTTGTGGTGAAAACCCGGGGTCTAAACTGGACAAAGCAAGAGAGCTCAATGTGACTATAATTAGCGAGGATGATTTTAAAAAGATGATTGCTATTTAGTGCTGCTAACATGCTAATATAGACTTTGTACAGTGGAATCAATAATGATTGGAGGGTTGTAAATGGAGATCGATAGACAGACAGTGGATTATGTTGCAAAGCTGGCCAGGCTTTATCTTGACGATAAGGCCATGGAAGACCTGCGTGAAGACCTTTCTCAAATAGTAGGGTATGTGACAAAACTTCAGGAGTTAAACACTGAAGATGTGGAGCAGACAGCACATGTGCTTCCGCTAAATAACGTCTTTAGAGAGGATATCGTAAGGCAGTCTATGGACAGGGACAGGGTATTATCCAACACGGATTATAAAAAAGATGGCTTTTTTGAAGTGCCAAAAGTCTTTGATTGAGGAGGTTTATGATGGAGTTATACGAATACAGTGTTCATGAACTCATTTCCATTCTTGACAAGGGTGAGACGAATTCTGTGGAGCTTACAGAAAGTATAATAGAGAATATAGATAAGAAAGATGGGGCTATCGGGGCATTTCTGTATGTGGACAAAGAGGGCGCACTTAAGGCTGCTGAAAAGGCTGATAGGTTGAGGAGAGATGGCAAAAGTGCCGCACTTCTGGGTATCCCGGTGGCAATAAAGGATAATATATGTACAGAGGGTACTAAAACCACATGCGCATCAAAGATGCTGGAGAATTTTGTCCCGCCTTATGATGCTACAGTTGTGAAAAAGTTAAAGGAAGCCGGGGCTATAATTGTTGGGAAAACAAACATGGATGAATTTGCCATGGGTTCATCCACAGAAAATTCAGCTTTTAAAAAGACAGTAAATCCGTGGAACTTTGACAGGGTGCCTGGTGGCTCCAGCGGAGGTTCTGCGGCGGCAGTGGCTGCATCAGAAGTCCCTGCAGCATTAGGTTCTGATACCGGTGGTTCTATAAGGCAGCCTGCCTCGTTTTGTGGAGTTGTGGGGTTAAAACCTACATATGGGCGTGTCTCCAGATATGGGCTTGTGGCCTTTGCTTCTTCGCTGGATCAGATAGGGCCGTTTGCAAGGGATGTGGAAGATGCTGCAATGCTTTTGAGTGTCATTGCCGGACAAGATGAGATGGACTCCACGTCAGTCCCCGGGAGAGAAAATTGTTTTCTGGATGGGATAAGGGATGGTATTAAGGGACTTAAGATAGGTCTGCCAAAGGAGTATTATGGTGAGGGCGTCAGCAGTGATGTAAGGGAGTCGGTCCTTGCTATGGTTAAAAGGTTAGAGGGCCTTGGTGCCTTTGTGGAGGAGACAAGCCTTCCGTACAGTGAATATGCTTTGGCTGCGTATTATATTATTTCGTCAGCGGAGGCCAGCTCAAACCTGGCAAGGTATGACGGGATAAGATATGGGCACAGGGCCTCAGAGTATGATGACCTGATAGACCTCTATGCCCGTTCCAGGAGTGAAGGTTTCGGGAAAGAGGTAAAGCGCAGGATAATGCTTGGCACCTATGTATTGAGTTCTGGATATTATGATGCTTATTATAAAAAGGCGCTAAAGGTAAGGACGCTTATAAAGAACGACTTTGACAGGGCCTTTGAGAAATACGATGTGCTTATCTCTCCAACGTCACCAACGGTGGCCTTCAGGTTTGGAGAGAAGTCGAATCCATTAGAGATGTACCTGGCCGATATCCTTACCGTGCCTATAAATATTGCGGGGTTACCTGCCATATCGGTTCCATGTGGCCTGGCCAGCGGCCTACCTGTCGGACTACAAATAATAGGCAAGCCTTTTGATGAGAAGACCATACTGAGGACTGCCTATGCCGTACAGGAAAGTACTGGTAAATTAAGACCGGAGGTGAGATAAATGGAGTTTGAAGCGGTAATAGGATTGGAGGTTCATGCAGAGCTTTTGACGGAGTCTAAGATATTTTGCAGCTGTACCACAGAATTCGGTGGAGAGCCTAATACCCACTGTTGCCCTGTATGTCTTGGATTGCCGGGGACATTGCCTGTTCTAAACAAAAAAGCTGTAGAATATGCTATAAGGGCGGGACTGGCATTAAACTGCAATATAGCAAGATTCAGCAAGATGGACAGGAAGAATTATTTTTATCCGGATCTGCCAAAAGCGTACCAGATTTCTCAGTATGACCTCCCTTTATGCAGGGATGGGTATGTGGAGATAGAGACAGAGAATGGTGTAAAGAAAATAGGCATAATAAGGGTGCATTTAGAAGAGGATGCTGGAAAACTTATCCATGATGAAGGCGCCGGCAGCTCCCTTGTAGACTATAACAGGACAGGGGTGCCTCTTATTGAAATCGTGTCTTACCCGGACATGAGGACACCGGAAGAGGCCAGGCTGTACCTTGCAAAGCTCAAGAGCATACTGGAGTACACAGAGGTATCTGACTGCAAGATGCAGGAGGGTTCTTTACGTGTTGATACGAATATATCAGTAAGACCTGTAGGTAGTTCTGCCTTTGGGACAAAGGTAGAGCTTAAAAACCTCAATTCTTTTAGGGCTGTCTATAGGGCACTGGAGTATGAGTTTAAGAGACAGGCTGAAGCAATTAAAAACGGTGAGGAGATAACCCAGGAGACAAGGCGCTGGGACGAAAACAAAGGTATAACTGTATCCATGCGTTCTAAAGAGGAGGCCCACGACTACCGATACTTTCCTGAGCCTGATATTGTGCCTATAGTGGTAGATGATGAATGGATAGAGGACATAAGACGCAATATACCGGAGCTTCCACAGCAAAAAAGAGAGAGGTTTATAAATGACTTAGGGCTTCCGCCGTATGATGCAGGAGTCATAACCTCAGATAAGGCCCTATCTGACTTTTTTGAGAGGTGTGTGGAACTCTATGACAATCCAAAGACTATAAGCAACTGGGTGATGGGAGAGATACTGAGGGCGATGAAGGATTCAGATATAGAAGCATCAAATCTTCCTGTGAAACCAGAGCAGCTTGTCATGCTGCAAGAACTTGTAGATGATGGCACCATAAGTATAAGTATAGCCAAGAGGGTGTTTGACATCATGTTTAAGACCGGCGAGAATCCGGATGATATAGTAAGGAAGGAGGGACTGGCCCAGATCAGTGATGAAGGTGCCTTACGCGAGATTGTAATTAAGACTATTAAAAATAATCCTAAATCGGTAGAGGATTTCCTCGGTGGTAAGGAAAAGGCCATGGGCTTTTTGATAGGCCAGGTGATGAAAGAGACTAAGGGTAAGGCAAACCCACAGATGATAAATGAAATAATGAAGGAAGAATTAAGCAAGATAAGCAAGAATTGATATATTAAAAATAATTGAGATCTTGAAGGAAATGAAGTATAATTATTAACATATCAGATGTCATATAACCTGCTTATAAGTTTTAATATCGTTATCTGTGTATTTTTATAAAATAGAGTTAATAAATGTTAGATAAAGTAAAATTTTTTAGGAGGTTGATAAATTTTAAGGAGGATTTTTAGGGTAAATGTTTAATATATACTATATAACTTACCCAACAAAAGATACAATATAAGTTTTAGGAGGGAAAATTGGAAAGGAGAGGGGAAATTTAATGACAAGGTACATCCTGCAACGTGTATTCGCCATGGTGTTAACGATGGTAGTTGTTATTACTATTACGTTTATCTTGATGCATGCCATCCCTGGCGGGCCATTTGCTTCAGAGAAGAATCTTCCACCGCAGATCAAGGCTAATATCGAAGCCAAGTATGGTCTGAATAAACCATTGTATCAGCAGTATTTTGACTATTGGGCCGGTTTATTGAAAGGTGACTTGGGACCTTCATACAAGTATCCAGGCAGGACCGTCAATGACCTTATTGAAGCCGGGTTTCCTATTTCTGCTGAATTGGGTTCCTATGCTATCCTGTTGATGCTTTTTGTGGGGATACCTGCCGGTATCATATCAGCACTGAGACAGTATCACTGGCAGGATCATACAGTTATGTTTATGGCTACCCTTGGCGTTGCGGTGCCGAGCTTTGTGCTGGCCACACTGTTTATATATATTTTCTCATCAAGGTTGGGTATTTTACCTGCAGCCAGGTGGCTTTCATGGCAGCACAAGATAATGCCTACCATAGCACTTTCGGCATATAATGTCTCCTTTATAGCAAGGCTTACAAGGTCTTCCATGCTGGATGTCATGGGCCAGGACTATATAAGGACAGCCAGGGCGAAGGGCTTGAGCGAGACTTCCGTAGTTATAAAGCATGCGCTGAAGAACTCATTAATTCCTATTGTTACTGTCCTGGGTCCACTGATTGCGGCTGTGCTGACAGGCAGTTTTGTTATTGAAAAGATATTTGCCATTCCAGGTATGGGTAGGCAGTTTGTAGATAGTGTTTCTAACAGGGATTACACTACAATAATGGGTGTAACAATATTTTATGGTGCATTTCTGGTAATCATGAACCTCATAGTTGATATTGTCTATGTGTTCATTGACCCAAGGATCAAGCTTGCGGATTGAGGAGGGATAGAGTTGGAACTTGCTGAGAACTATTTTGAGAGACTGCCTAAGGAAGAAAAAACATCTGAGGAGATTGTAAGGCCCTCCATGACTTTCTGGCAGGACGCATGGAGAAGGTTGAGGAAAAACAGACTGGCCATGATAGGTATGTATGTGCTAATAGCAATCATACTAATTGCTATCTTTGGACCGATGATATCGCCATACACATATTCTGATCAGACACTTTCCATGGCGAATCAGCCGCCCTCGTCTGCCCATCCATTTGGTATGGATAACCTCGGTAGAGACCTTATGACAAGGGTATTCTATGGAGCGAGGATTTCCCTCAGCATAGGATTTATAGTAGCGGCATGTACCCTTGTTATAGGAATCCTCTATGGTGGAATTTCAGGCTATGTTGGTGGCATGGTTGACACAGTTATGATGAGGATTGTTGATGTATTATATATTATACCCAGCACCCTTTATGTAATACTTTTGATGCTGATAATAGGACCTGGTTTTAATAGTGTTATTATTGCCCTGGGTGCCACATCCTGGCTTGGGATGGCCAGACAGGTCAGGGGTCAGGTACTGAGTTTAAAAGAACAGGAATTCGTGTTGGCTGCCAAAGCTTTGGGTGCCGACAGCAGGAGGATACTTCTGAGGCATCTTATCCCCAACTCATTAGGGCCAATAATAGTTGTGGCGACCATGCAGATACCGAACGCAATCTTTAATGAAGCATTTTTAAGCTTTATAGGCTTAGGCGTAAGTGCTCCAGAGGCAAGCTGGGGTGTTCTGTGCAATGATGCCCTTCCAGCCTTGAGGACAGCTCCCCATGAACTATTTTTCCCGGCACTTGCAATTACAATAACAATGCTTGCATTCAGCTTTTTTGGCGATGGTTTAAGAGATGCACTGGATCCAAAAATGAGGAAATAGGGGGGCAAAAGAATTGGCAAAATTACTGGAAGTAAGGAATTTACACACTTCGTTTTCTACCTATGCTGGGAAGGTAAAGGCTGTTAGGGGTATCAGCTTTCATGTAGATGAGGGAGAGGCCATAGGTATAGTGGGTGAATCAGGAAGTGGGAAAAGCGTTACAAATCTTTCCATTCTGCGCCTCTTACCATCGGAGTCGGGTATTATTGATGAGGGAGAGGTCATATTCAATGGGGTTGACCTCTTGAAGCTAAGCGAGCAGGAAATGAGGTCAGTGAGGGGTAAGGAAATAAGTATGATATTCCAGGACCCTATGACATCGTTAAACCCCGTTTTGACCATAGGATACCAGGTGATGGAGATAATAAAGATACACAATCCCCATATGAGTAATGCCGAAGCAAAGAAGAGAGCAGTAGAGATGCTCAGAATGGTTGGGATATCCAATCCCGAGAAGAGACTGTCACAGTATCCCCACGAGTTTTCAGGTGGCATGAGACAGAGGGTTATGATAGCCATGGCACTGTCCTGTGAGCCAAAACTGCTTATAGCTGATGAGCCGACTACTGCCCTTGATGTTACAATACAGGCCCAAATTTTAGACTTGATGAAGGATCTAAGGGAGAGGCTTAATACGGCAATCATATTAATTACCCATGACTTGGGTGTGGTGGCTGACCTCTGCGATCGTATCATGGTAATGTATGGCGGTGTCATTGTTGAGGAAGGCACTACTGATGATATATTTTACAGGCCGAGACATCCATATACCTGGGGTTTGTTAAACTCTATACCCAAAATCTCTATTGGAATACGTGAAAGACTTGTGCCGATAGATGGATCACCACCTGACCTTTTAAAGCCACCAGTTGGATGCCCGTTTGCAGCCCGCTGTGAATACGCAATGAGAATATGTGTTGAAAAAATGCCTGAGATGTATGAGGTGGCTGAAGGCCATAGGTCCATGTGCTGGCTTCTCCATCCCGACGCTCCAGAGGTGGATTTTTCTGAGAAGGGGGTAAGGAGAAATGCCTGAGACAATTCTTGAAGTACAGGGGTTAAAGAAGTATTTCTTTAGTCGCAAGGGTCTGTTTGGTGGAAGGCCATCAGTACTGAAAGCTGTTGACAATGTATCGTTTAAGATAGAACGAGGAAAAACGATGGGTCTTGTGGGTGAAAGTGGTTGTGGCAAAACCACAGCGGGAAGGACTATTATCAAGCTTTATGAACCGACAGGCGGTCATATCATTTACAAGGGTGAAGATATAACAGGATATGACAGTAAAAAGATGCTTCCACTGAGAAGAAGCATGCAGATTATTTTTCAGGATCCGTATGCCTCTTTAGATTCAAGGATGACCGTTGCGGATATTATCGGTGAACCTTTAGACATACATCACCTTGCCTCAGGAAAGGACAGAGAAGACAGGATTAAAGAGCTGTTGAGGCTTGTGGGTTTGAATGATGACCACGCCAGCCGGTACCCCCATGAGTTTTCTGGGGGGCAAAGGCAGAGGATAGGCATAGCGAGGTCTTTGGCTGTAGAACCTGAGTTTATTGTATGTGACGAGCCTATATCTGCACTGGATGTATCCATACAGGCACAGATAGTCAATATGCTGGAAGACCTGCAGGATAGGATGGGACTTACCTATCTGTTTATAGCTCATGACCTTTCTATGGTGAGACATATATCTGATGATGTGGGCGTTATGTATCTCGGGCAACTGGTGGAGACAGCACCCAGTGAGGAGCTATACCAGCACCCTCTGCACCCTTATACCCAAGCGCTGTTATCTGCCATACCTATACCAGACCCGCAGATAGCCAAGAGTAGACAGAGGATTTTGCTTGAGGGGGATGTGCCAAGTCCTATTGACCCGCCACCTGGGTGCAGGTTCAAGGGGAGATGCCCATATGCCATGGATATTTGTAGTGAAAAGGACCCAGAACTTGTGGATGTTGGTGGAGGCCATTATGTGGCATGTTATCTCATTAAAAAATAATTGATTATGATAAAGAGATGCTGTATAATCATCATAAGGTGTTTGTGCGTAAAACCTATCCAAAATAGTCATAAATTTAATTTAGAGTATAATTTTTACTGTCCTGTTGGACAGTATTAAAAAAATAAATTAATTTGGAGGGGGTAAACTTGAAGAAGAAGAGTTTGATAGTGTTGTTGGCTGCGCTTATGGTGCTCTCAGTTGCCATAGCAGGATGCAGTAGCGGTACACAAAAGCCTGAGCAGCAGGCTCAACAGAAGAAGGAAACGGTTATACGTTATAACCTTGGTGCCCAACCTGAGACTATTGACCCAGCGCTAAACAGTGCCGTTGATGGTGCCAATGTCATTCTTCACACCTTTGAGGGACTTGTAAACCTGGATGAGCACCAGCAGCCGGTACCTGGTGTGGCAGAGAAATGGGAGGTTTCTAATGACGGTCTCGTCTGGACATTCCACCTGAGAAAGAATGCCAAGTGGTCAGACGGGCAGCCTGTGACAGCCAAGGATTTCGCTTATGCATGGAAGAGGGCTTTAGACCCAGCTACAGGTGCTGAGTATGCTTATCAGCTCTACTACATCAAGAATGGCCAGGCCTTCAACGAGGGTAAAGCCACGGCTGACGACCTCGGTATAAAGGTAGTGGATGACTACACAATTGAGGTTACACTGGAGGCTCCTACACCATACATTCTCCAGATATTTGCTTTCCCGACGCTGTTCCCTGTAAGGCAGGATATAGTTGAGAAATATGGTGATAAGTGGGCACAGCAGGCAGATACCTATATTGGAAATGGTGCCTTTAAAGTGTCGGAAATGGTCTATCAGGACCATATAACCATGGTAAAGAATGAGAACTACTGGAATAAGGATGCCATAAAACCGGATAAGTTGATATTCACTGAGATGACTGACGAAAGCACAATGCTTGCGAGCTATGAAAATGGTGAGGTAGACGTTATAGACAATATGCCTTCTGAAGAGATTTCAAGGCTGCAGAATGACCCCAATTCAGGATTCGTACTGGGTGCAAACCTTGGAACATACTATATTGACTTTAATAATCAGAAACCACCTTTTAACAATCCTTTGGTAAGAAAGGCATTCTCGCTTGCAATAGACAGAAAGGCTATAGTCGAAAACGTAACAAAGGGTGGACAGTTACCTGCTGATGCGTTTGTTGGTCCCGGCTTCCCTGATGCTGACCCAACGAAGCAGTTCCATGATGTACAGGGTCCGTTCTATGATGCCACAAAAGCCAACGTTGAAGAGGCAAAGAAAGCTCTGGCAGAGGCAGGATATCCAGACGGCAAGGGCTTCCCTAAGGTCACATACCTCTACAACGAGGGCCAGGGGCACCAGAACATAGCTCAGGCACTCCAGGAGATGTGGAAGCAGAACCTGGGTGTAGAGGTTGAGCTTGCTTCCCAGGAGTGGCAGGTGTTCCAGGAAACAAGGAGAAGAGGAGACTATGATATAGCCAGAGATGGATGGCTGGCTGACTATACCGATCCTATGACGATGCTGGACCTCTTTACATCCAACAGTGGCAATAACAATGCTCAATATAAAAATCCTGAGTATGATGCCCTGATTGATAAAGCAAAGAAAACAAACAACGAAGCAGAAAGGATGCAGGCTATGCATGATGCCCAGCAGCTGCTTCTTGGTCAGGATTGGGCTGTAGCACCCCTTTATTTCTATACAGACCCATACTGTGTAAAGCCAGGCCTGAAGGGTGTTATAGCTGATCCTTTAGGATTTAAGAGGTTCCACTTTGCATATTGGGAGAATCAATAGCAGTTTATTAAAAGGACGCCATTGGGCGTCCTTTTTATATGCGCTCCGCAGCGGAAGTGAAGTTGATTGGCCTCGTAAAATCTAACTTTATAACCGCTATGATATGAGATTATTAGTTGCTGCTATTGTGCCGATGCTTTTGATTTTGATTTAGTTTTTTACCGTTTTTTTTAACAAAGTATGTGCATTTACCAGGGTCAATACTATCTAGTGAGACGACGCACTCTAAGGTGCATTTACCCATTTCCTGGTAGATACAGTCCTCGACACAATTTATATTGACCATATACATCATCCTCCATATATATTTTGTGCAAATGTCCATAAATAATGTTGATTGACTTGGAGAGGAAAGTTTACAATATATAGAGGTGATGGCTTATGAGAAAAAAAGAGGATAAAAACTTTCTGGAATTCATTCCAAAAAGGCGAAATAATGTAAACTGGAGAAACAGAGAGGATGGAAATGTGACCCTGATTATAGAAAGAAATAAACTGGCGGAAAGGGTACTGGCATTCATGTTCAATGCTCCTAAAACTATAACACTGGACCTGGACAGGTTGGGAAGCAGGGTATGGACTCTATGCGATGGAGAGAAGTCAATAGCTACAATTGGTTTAATCATTGAGAGAGAGTTTGGGGATGAAGCAAAACCAACTTATGAACGGCTTATAAAGTTTATACAATTACTGAATAAAAACGGTCTTATAGATATTTCATCTGAATAAATGAATTTTAAAAGGCCCATCATACTAAAGGAGGTGGGTTTTCTTGCTGTTTCCTGACTATGATGAAACGCATCTACTGTATCACATAGCCTCTATATCTGATCTTAAAACTATATTCAAATATGGCCTGAGGTTTAATAGAAGGCTTAGTTATAAGGGGAAGTATCATGATTTTCACAGGTTTATGGACAAAAACCGGACTATGAATGTACCTGGATGGGTTATGAGGGAGAAGGCGGTGTTTGCCAGTTTAAACTTTAAGGATTGCCAAGTGTGGCACTCACACAGTGCAATTCTATCAGTGAGGATTAATGAAGATTATTGCTGGGTTGCCAATGAGAATACAGCCAACTATCTGTATGAGCCATTTATATTGAATCATATACCTGGATTTGCATCATTGAGTGACTTCCTTTATAATAAAGGTAAAGAGATCGCTAAGGAATACTGGGAAAATTCCATGAGCTTTAAGGAATACCTGTTGAAGAAAAGCTGTTTAGGCAGCGATTATGATGCTGAAGTGCTCATGATGAATGATATAAAGCCAAATGATATAAAGCTTTTAGCGATTATTACTGACCACAGGATAGTAACAATAGATGAACTAAATCAAACATATTAAGGGGAGGACAGAAATGATGCAACCGGGCAAACTGCCAAACGAGCTTATGGCGGAGATTGTGTTTTCCAATATAAGGGTTAAAAGAGATGAGGTTCTTGTATTTCCACAGGTAGGTATGGACTGTGGAGTCATTGACTTTGGGGAGGATGTGTGCGTTTTGTCCACAGATCCTATAACAGGTACCTCGTCAGACATAGGTTGGCTTGGGGTGCACATAGCTTGCAATGATGTCATAGCAGCTGGCGTGGAGCCACTTGGGCTTATGCTGACTATAATGGCGCCTCCAGGTACTACAGAATCAGAGCTGTATGAAATAATGAGTCAGGCTGACAAAGCCTCAGAGGAATTAAACGTAGCAATAGTGGGAGGGCATACCGAGATCACTCCGGCAGTGACCAGGACCGTCCTTTCTACCACAGCCATTGGAAAGGCAAAAAAAAGCAGGGTTATGAACATGCTTACTGTAAAGAGTGGAGATTACATTATAATGACCAAAACTGCCGGTCTTGAGGGCACTGCTATAATTGCTACCGAGAGGGAAGATGAGTTAAAAAAGCATCTTGACTCTGAGTTAGTTGAAAGAGCTAAGAATATGATTAAAGATATCAGTGTGTTGAAAGAAGGCGAAATAGCTGTCAGGGTTGGTGTCAATAGGATGCATGATGCCACAGAAGGTGGTGTTCTTGGAGCTCTCTGGGAGATGGCAGACTCATCCGGCTTAGGTATAGAGGTTTATGGGGATAAAATACCGGTAGCAGAAGAGACCAGGGCTATCTGTGATTATTTAAAGATAAACCCATTGAGGCTTATTTCCAGTGGCTGTCTCTTGATTGCCACTTCGGAAAAGAAACTGTTGAGTGAAGAACTTAAAAAAGAGGGAATAAAAGCGACAGTTGTTGGGAGGATAGTAAAGAAGGGGAGATATATAAAAAGTGGCACACTCAAGTTCCCATTAGAACCACCAAAATCTGACGAATTATACAAGGTGATAACAAATTAACCTATTTGTAATGCCTCTGTAATCTTTTTGTAATAATGATGGATTATAATGTAAGAGGCTCAAGCGGGAAAGGGGGAAGAGATGCTTAAAAGGACCAGTCTTTTTCTCATACTATTCATGACAATTATGGAGCTTTTGTTGCCGATGAAAAATGTCCTTGCGGCGCAAAAGGGGGTTAAGCTTGTAATAAATGGCACAAGCATAATGTGGTATAATGGGCCGCCGATAAGCATATACATAGACGGTAATAAAATTGATTCCGATGTTCCCCCTGTCATAATCAACGATAGGACGATGGTACCTGTAAGGGTGATATCAGAAAACCTTGGTGCCCTGGTGGATTGGGACAGCAAGACAAATACTGTCTACGCATCGTATAATGGTAATTATATTGAGCTTCCCATAGGCAAATCAGAGGCAAAGTTAAACGGGAACGTCATTGAGCTGGATACAAACGCTATGATTGTAAATGATAGGACTATGGTCCCATTGAGGTTTGTTGCAGAGGCATTTAAACTTCAAGTAGACTGGGACCAGGTGGCTTATTCGGTAACGATTAAAAGGCCAGAACCAAAAGATGGGTACAGCACTATCAAAGATGTTCAGTTTTACCCCACAGATGCAGGGTATCAGGTTTCAATAATATCTGATGGGCCAATCTCGCAGAACAGTTTCCTTATGCAGAACCCTGACAGGCTGGTCATCGACATACCGGATAGTATTATGGGACTGCCTAATGGCGTGATGCCGGTTGGGACAGGCATAGTAAGGCAGATAAGGGTTTCTCAGTTTAAAGAAAATCCATATGTATCCAGGGTAGTTATAGATTTAGAAGCAGTGCAGGAATACAGGATAACAGAGTCTGATGATAAAAAGGTCATCAATATCTTCTTTGGTTCCCAGATGGTAAACAGTATAAAATATGATGAGGAAAAGAATGCAGTAATTATCGATACTGATGGGGTCTACTATAACGCCTTTAAACTAAGAGATCCCTATCGTATAGTCTTAGATATACCAAATGCTCTTTTGAAAAACCCCAAGGGTAACAATACGATTAGTATCAATGATGGGAATATCAAATCAATTCGCTGGAGCCAGTTTGATGAGAATACGGTAAGGGTTGTAGTGGATTTAAATGATAAGATGGACTACAAAATAGAAAAGAACAATGGGGAAATTTATTTTTATGTTCTCCCGTATGACCCAAATAAGAAACATGTCGTAGTTATAGATCCAGGACATGGTGGCAAAGATCCCGGGGCCTCATCCAGCGACGGGTTGAAAGAGAAGGATGTAAACCTCGATATTTCTTTAAAATTAAATAACCTGCTTCAGGAAGCCGGTTATGAGACTTATATGACTAGGGTGGACGACAGTTACCCTGAGCTTATGGATCGGGTCTCGCTGGCCAATGAGATTGGAGCAGAGGTATTTGTCAGTATCCATAACAATGCCCATGATAACCCGTCAATAGGTGGCACAGAGGTTCTTTACTTCCCCAATGGTTATAATGGTGATATGAGAGATAATCGTACCTTGGCCCAATCTATACATGATGCCATCATGAATGAGGTGGACACTACAGACAGAGGGATAATTCAGAGGCCAAACCTTGTTGTTTTAAAGTATACGGAGATGCCGGCGGTAATAGTAGAGGTTGCGTTTTTAACAAATTCTAATGATGTTAAAAAGTTGAAGGATGAAGACTTTAAATGGCAGGTTGCAAAGGCCATATTTGATGGAATAGAGAATTATTTCTATAATATAGACTGAAGGGGAATTAAATTTTTCTCCTTCTCTTTTTTATTTATTCTTAATCTGATAAAATAAGTAAGGGATTAAGGGGGAATAATTTATGTGGGAGACACTTTTGGGTTGCGTTCTTATTGCCCTTGCCAGAATAACAGATGTATCATGTGCCACGGTACGTACCCTTATGCTGGTGAGAGGGAAAAGGACAATTGCGGCAGCTATCGGGCTCGTAGAGGCAACGGTTTATCTTCTTGCCCTCAGTAAGGTCATGTCAAGTGTTAATAATATTCCCAACATAATAGCCTATGCAGTTGGCTTTGCCAGTGGTAACTATATAGGCAGTTTGATTGAAGAGAAGATTGCAGTGGGCACCATAATGGTCCAGGTGATCCCGTCATGTACTGATGGTATAGTTGGAGACTTGAGAAGTATGGGGTATGGGGTTACGGTGGTGGATGGTACGGGCAAGGATGGACCGAGAGAGGTATTAAATATAACCATGAACAGAAAAGACCTGCCGCATATTTATAAGTATTTTCAAGAAAAGGACTGTCGCGCATTTATTACTGTGCTGGATACCCGAGACATAAGGGGCGGGTATTTAAAGGATATTACTAATAGGAAATAAATGGACTAAGAGAGGATAGTTGATAATGACAAGGATAGATAACAGGTTGAACGACCAGTTAAGACCAGTGCGTATTACATTGGATGTTTTAAAATATGCAGAGGGTTCAGCATATATTGAGGTAGGTGACACTAAGGTACTCTGTGCTGTAAGTATAGAGGAAAAGGTACCGCCATTTTTGAGAGGGAAGGGCAGGGGATGGATAACCAGTGAATATTCCCTTTTACCAAGGTCTACTCAGCAGAGGACGCCGAGGGATATTACAAAGGGTCGAATAAGCGGAAGAACACAAGAAATACAGAGGTTAATAGGGCGTGCTCTTCGTTCTGTGGTGAACCTGGATTTATTAGGAGAGAGGACAATCTGGATAGACTGCGATGTGATACAGGCTGACGGTGGGACCCGCACATCCTCAATCACAGGTTCTTTCGTTGCATTGGCCCAGGCTTTTGGCAAAATGGTTCAGGATGGTGTGCTGAAGTATCTGCCTTTGACCAACTTTGTTGCTGCGACCAGTGTTGGTATTGTAAATAATGAGAAACTTCTGGACCTGTGTTATGAAGAGGATTCGATAGCGCTTATAGATATGAATGTGGTGATGACAGAGAAGGGAGAATATGTGGAGGTACAGGGCACGGGCGAAGGCGGTCCATTTTCAAAGCAGGATATGGATGAGCTTATGTCATTGGCTGAAAAGGGAGTTATGCAGCTTATTGAAATACAGAGAGAAGTGCTTGGAGATTTATCAGAAAAGATAGGTGTTATACCGGATGAAATGGATAGCGGCGACCAATAATTTTAACAAATTAATGGAAATCCGTGAGATCCTTTCCACATATGGCATAGAAGTAGTTTCGCTAAAGGAAACGGGGTTTGACATTCATGTTATTGAGGACGGCAACAGTTTTGATGAAAATGCCTACAAAAAGGCAATTGCCGTATATAATGCCTTGAAACTGCCTACCCTGGCGGATGACTCTGGATTGGAGGTTGAAGTACTTGGGGGCAGGCCAGGCATATTTTCAGCAAGGTATGCTGGTGATAATGCGTTGGATAGCGATAACAATAAAAAATTGCTGGAGGAGCTGAAAGGTATACCTATATCAAAAAGAAGGGCTAGGTATGTGTGTACCGTGGTGTTGATAAAGGATGAGGATAAGGTGTACTATGGTAGGGGAGAATGTAATGGATACATACTGGATGAGCCAAGAGGCGAGAATGGTTTTGGTTATGACCCGTTGCTTTATATACCGGAACTGGGTAAAACCTTTGCTGAGATACCGTCAGAATTAAAGAATTGTATCAGTCATAGGGCAAAGGCTATAAAGGATTTATTGCAGCAGATATTATACGAGGTGAAATAATGAGGATAGGAATAATTTCGGATACTCATAGGCTCTGGGGCAGGATAGAGGAAGCTCTCAGAACCATGGGGAAAGTGGACATGATTCTACATCTTGGTGACAACGTGAGTGATGCAGAGGATATAAGAAATATACTCAGGGATATCCCGGTAGTTGCAGTAAAAGGCAACTGCGACTCAACAGATAATTTACCTGAGGAAAGGACATTGCTCCTTGAAGGGAGAAAGATATTCATGACGCATGGACATAGATATAATGTGAAATATGATTTTAGTGATATATATAAGAGGGCAAAAGAGGTGGAGGCAGACATTGCGCTTTTTGGGCATAGCCACCTTCCTATCATCTTGAGAAAGAGCGATATAATATTTATAAATCCTGGAAGCACCTCAATGCCGAAGCATGGTTCCAGTCCATCCTGCGCGATATTGACCATAGAGGACAACAGAATTGATGCAAGGCTTTTGACTGTAAGTAAGTCTATTGCTATGGCAGAGTAAAGTATTTTAAGGAAAAAAACCATTGACAAAGAAAAACACAGCTGTTATAATATGAAAATGTCAGCGGTGCTAACTGATGAAGCGCCTGTAGCTCAGTTGGATAGAGCAACGGACTTCTAATCCGTGTGTCGGGGGTTCGACTCCCTCCAGGCGCACCAGTCCTGGTGGGTATAGTTCAGCTGGTCAGAGCGCCAGGTTGTGGCCCTGGAGGTCGTGGGTTCGAGTCCCACTACCCACCCCATTTATACATGACCCATTAGCTCAGGTGGCAGAGCACCTGCCTTTTAAGCAGGGTGTCCCGCGTTCGAGTCGCGGATGGGTCACCACTTTGCGGGAGTGGCGGAACTGGCAGACGCGCAAGACTTAGGATCTTGTGCCTGTGGGCGTGGGGGTTCAAGTCCCTTCTCCCGCACCAGGTCATGCGGATGTAGCTCAGTTGGTAGAGCATCGCCTTGCCATGGCGAGTGTCGCGAGTTCGAGTCTCGTCATCCGCTCCAGTTTAATATGTTCATATGTGCGGGTGTAGCTCAATGGTAGAGCCCCAGCCCTCCAAGCTGGTCGCGAGGGTTCGATTCCCTTCACCCGCTCCATTATTGAAAATAATGGGATGTGGCCAAGTGGTAAGGCTCCAGAATTTGGATCTGGCATTCGCAGGTTCGAATCCTGCCATCCCAGCCATAATCATGCGCCATTAGCTCAGCTGGAAGAGCACCTGACTCTTAATCAGGGTGTCCAGGGTTCGAGTCCCTGATGGCGCACCAAAGAAGCGGAAGTGGCGGAACTGGCAGACGCGCTAGATTCAGGGTCTAGTGGGAATTCCTCTCGTGGGGGTTCAAATCCCCCCTTCCGCACCAAATATAGGGTTCAGGGTGATGCAGATGCATCACTTTTGTTGTATTTATGTCAGGTATATATGTTTTGTTGACTCCATGTCCACATATTGACCTGGTGTGTTTATAAAAATTATTGATTTTGATTTTGGTACATAACAATTTTGAGGTATAATAATTGTAGCAGAGCTGCTGCAAATTTTGTAAGGAGGATAAGAATGGGGTTTGAATTAAAAAAGGTAGAGAAGAACATAGCAACAATTGAGTTTAATATTCCTTCCAATGAATTTCAGGACGCTATAACTAAAGCCTATAAGAAGAATGCCTATAAGTTTAATATTCCTGGTTTTAGAAAGGGCAAGGCGCCATTGAAGATTATTCAGAGATATTATGGAGAGGGTATATTCTATGAGGACGCCATTGATGCTATTTTTCCAGAAAAATATGATGAGGCTATAAAAGCAACAAATATAGAACCTATAGACAAACCGATAATTGACATAGTACAGATAGGTGAGGGGCAGGATTTAATATTGAGGGCAGAGGTTACTGTAAAACCAGAGGTAAACCTCGGAGAGTATAAGGGTATAGAAGTAGAAAAAATTGAGTATAATGTAACAGATGAGGATGTAGAGAACGAGCTAAATAAGATGAGAGAAAGAAATGCTCGTCTTGTTTCGATAGATGATAGACCTGTTCAGGAAGGTGACACAGTACTAATAGATTTTGAAGGTTTTATTAACGGTGAACCTTTTGAGGGAGGTAAGGCACAAAACTATAGCCTTGTTATAGGTTCTCATGCATTCATTGAGGGATTTGAAGAACAGTTAATAGGTAAAAGTAAGAATGAGACAGTGGATGTAAGGGTACGTTTTCCGGAAGACTATGGCAATGAAAGTTTGGCTGGTAAGGAAGCCGAGTTTAAAGTGACTATAAAAGAAATAAAGTATAAAGAACTTCCTGAGCTGGATGACGAGTTTGCTAAGGATGTCAGTGAGTTTGATACCTTGGACGAATTAAGAGCGGATATAAGGAAAAGACTGCAAGAGGGAAATGAAAATCGTGCAAAGAATGAATTTACTAATAAGGTCATTCAGAAGGTGGTTGACAATGCTTCCATTGAGATTCCAGATGTTATGATTGAGCGAGAGCTGGACTCAATGGAAAGAAATGTGGATATGAATCTTAGATATCAAGGGATAACTCTGGATAAGTATTTTGAGGTTACTGGCACGTCAAGGGAAGATTTCAGGAACAACATGCGGCAAGATGCTTATAACAATGTGAAGACGTCTTTGGTGCTGGATAAGATTGCAGAGGTGGAAAAAATTGAGGTCAGCGATGATGAGATTGAGGGAGAAATAGAAAATATTGCCAAGGGATATCAGGACCAAGAAAAGTTCAAAGGGTCTATCACAGAGGATTACAAGGAGTATATAAAGGATAGTCTTGTGATTAGAAAGACTATTAATATGCTGGTGGAGAATGCAAAGCCAGTTGAAAAAATTATAGAAGGGGTTGAGGAAAAATGAGTTTAGTTCCTATAGTAATAGAACAGACAAACCGCGGTGAAAGGTCATATGATATATTTTCAAGGTTATTACGGGAGAGGATTGTATTTTTAGGTGAGGAGATAAATGATGTAACTGCCAGCCTGGTGGTTGCTCAGCTTCTCTTCTTGGAGTCTGAGGATCCCGATAAAGATATATATCTTTATATAAACAGCCCGGGAGGGTCTATAACAGCAGGTATGGCTATATATGACACGATGCAGTATATAAAATCTCCCGTCAATACTATTGCCATTGGTATGGCTGCATCAATGGGTGCATTCTTGTTGGCCGCAGGTGAAAAAGGTAAAAGATTTGCATTACCGAACAGTGAGATCTTGATTCATCAGCCTTTGGGTGGTGCGCAGGGCCAGGCCACTGACATAAAAATTCACGCTGAACACATTATACGTATTAAGCAGAAGATGAATAAGATATTATCGGAAAGGACTGGCCAACCACTGGAAAAGATTGAGATGGATACGGAGAGGGATCACTTTATGACAGCAGAAGAGGCAAAGGAATATGGTATAATAGATGAGATAATAACCAAGCGTAAGTGAGGTGAAACAATGGCCAAATATGAAAATCAAAAACAGCTGAAATGCTCGTTTTGTGGCAAGACGCAGGACCAGGTGAAAAGACTTGTTGCGGGTCCTGGTGTATATATATGTGATGAATGTATAGAATTGTGCCAGGAAATAATCGAGGAAGAGTTTGAAGAAGATGCAGACATAGAGCTCAGCGAGCTCCCGAAACCAAAGGATATCAAGGCGTATCTGGATGACTATGTTATAGGTCAGGAAAATGCGAAGATTGCATTATCTGTGGCTGTATACAATCATTATAAGAGGATAAACAATAAGTCGAAGAACAATGATATTGAGTTGCAGAAGAGTAATATACTTTTGCTTGGGCCAACAGGGTCAGGGAAGACCCTTTTGGCACAGACACTGGCGAAGATGTTAAATGTACCTTTTGCTATAGCAGATGCCACTACGCTTACTGAGGCAGGTTATGTCGGTGAAGATGTGGAAAATATACTCTTAAGGCTGATACAGAACGCTGATTATGATGTTGAAAGGGCCGAAAAGGGTATAGTCTATATAGATGAAATCGATAAGATAGCCAGAAAATCAGAAAACCCATCAATAACCAGAGATGTTTCCGGCGAAGGCGTACAGCAAGCACTCTTAAAGATTCTTGAGGGTACAATAGCCAATGTACCTCCTCAGGGTGGACGTAAGCACCCCCATCAGGAGTTCATACAGATAGACACTACAAATATCCTGTTTATATGCGGCGGTGCCTTTGATGGAATTGAGAAAATAATAGAGCACAGGATAGGCAGTAATTCTATTGGATTTGAAGCTGCAGTTAACAGCAAAAACGATAAAAAGATTGGGGAAATACTGAAGCAGATAATGCCACAGGACCTGTTGAAATACGGAATGATACCTGAATTTATAGGGAGAGTGCCCATAATTGTAACCCTTGATTCTTTAGACAGGGATGCCATGATAAAGATTCTGACCGAACCTAAAAATGCTGTGATAAAGCAATATCAGAAACTGTTTGAGATGGATAATGTGAAGCTGGAGTTTGAGAAGGAAGCTATTGAGGCTATTGCCGACAGGGCTCTAGCAAGAGGAACAGGAGCCAGAGGGCTTAGGTCTATCATGGAAGAGTTGATGATGGGTATCATGTATGAAATACCATCGCGTGATGACGTGGAAAGATGCATTATTAAAAAAGAGACCATCACCGATGGTGTTCCGCCTACCCTGGTGATTACTGAACAAAAGACTAACAAGAGGACAAGAAGAAAGACAGAATCGGTATCTTAAGAGAGCACTGGTATTATTTAGTTTTGTATAAAAACCGCCATGGTTTGTTTGACCATGGCTATTTTTTTGAGCTTATGATATAATACCAAGGGAAATTTAAGAAAGGAGATAAAAATGGACACAGAACCACATAGAACCGCCACGAGGGCTGCCGGACTTCTCATGGTGACCATAACTGCCAGCAGGATTCTTGGCTTTATAAGGGAGACTACAGTTGCCAATATATTTGGGACGAGCTACGTAACAGATGCATTTTATGCTGCATTTACCATACCTGACCTGATGTACTATTTATTAATCGGTGGCGCACTGAGTTCGGGATTCATACCTGTATTTACTTCTTATTTAGCTAATAACAGAGAAAAAGAGGGTTGGGAAGTAGCAAGTATATTTATTAGTGTTGTACTATGCCTTCTTGTTGTTGTTACAATATTGGGGATTATATTTGCCCCATACCTTGTACCTCTGGTTGCATATAAATTTAGAGGTGAGACTCTGGCATTAACTATAAGGCTTACCCGGATAATGTTTTCTGCTGTTATGATGACAGCTATAGCCGGTTTAGAATCCGGAATACTCAATTCATATCAGGAGTTTACAGCATCGGCATTTGGGCCTATTGTGTATAATATTGGGATAATATTAGGGGCTGTAATGCTTGGAACACGGTTTGGTGTTTATGGCCTGGCCGTTGGAGTCGTGGCCGGGGCTTTTGGCAATGTTCTTACCCAATTTTTTTCTACAATACGTCATGCCAAAGGCTTTTTTAAGTTCAACCTTGATGTCCATAATGAAGGGTTTAAACAGATAATAGCCTTGGTGATACCGGCTCTCATAGGGCTATCCATATCTCAGATAAATCTGGTCGTAAACCAAAATATTGCATCAGGCTTGGCTGAGGGCAGCATAACAGCATTAAGGTATGCGAACAGGCTATTTCAGCTTCCACTGGGCATATTTGCTATGGCCATATCCACTGCCTTTTTTCCATCCATGACAAGACAGGCATCCATAGCAGACTATAAAAGTTTTAAGTCAACGTTATCACTCGGATTGCGGAGCATATTCTTCATAACGATACCATCTGGAGTTGGTCTTATTGTTCTTAGTAAACCAATAGTAAGACTTCTATTTAAGAGCGGAAGTTTTACAGAATCTGATGTGGCTGCAACAGCTTTTGCGCTTGGGTTCTATTCCTTGGGTTTGTTTGCACACTCGGCCATTCAGGTGATAACAAGAGGATATTATTCAATTAAGGACACCCGCACACCGGTTATAATTGGTGCTATGGCTGTAGCTTTCAATGTAATATTAAATTTGATCTTTGTAAGGTATTCTAACCTTGCATTGGGCGGTATAGCATTTTCATTCTCACTTTCTGGTATATTAAATATGGTTGTCCTGCTTTATATATTAAATAAACGGCTGAATGGCATTGAAACGGGCAGAATATTAATGACAATTATTAAATCAACCGTATCCTCTCTGGTTATGGGAGCGGCAGCATATTATTCGTATGTCTATTTGAGTTCAATATTTGGGATAGAGTCGAAATTAAACCAGTTGATTCATACAGGGGGTTCCATTATAATAGGTGTTATAGTCTTTGCTGCTATGGCATATATACTCAGGATGGACGAACTAAATGTTGTTTTAGATATCATAAAAAGAAGAATTAAAAAGTAGAGTGGTGATAATATGAGATACAGATTACCTGTGATACCATTAAGAGGGGTTGTGGTCTTTCCATATGTTGTTATAAATTTTGATGTAGGCAGGAAAAAGTCAATCATGGCCTTAGATGAAGCAATGGCCAACAATCAAGAGGTTTTCCTATGCGCGCAAAAGGACCCGGAACTGGATGAGCCTGGGATAGAGGACATCTACACGGTGGGGACAGTAGCCAGAGTAAAGCAGGTCTTAAAGCTGCCCGGGGATATAGTAAGGGTAATGGCTGAAGGAGTAAATAGGGGACGAATTGTTTCAATTACAAAGAATGAGCCGTTTATTGAAGGTGAAATAGAAAATATTGTTGAAGTCCATAGAGAGAAAGATAAAGAGATGGAAGCATTGATGAGGAGTATTCTGAAAAATTTTGAGACATATCAGGAATACCTCAACCATATAGCTCCTTATACGGTATTCAGCCTGTACTCAATTGAAGATCCATACAGGTTCAGCGATATGGTAGCCTCAAACCTCAATATAAAGGCTGAAGACCAGCAGAGGCTTTTGGAGATGTCTGACGTTAAGGAAAGGCTGGAAGAAATACTGAGGATTCTTACCAGGGAATTGGATATTCTTGAGATGGAGAAGAAGATCAATGATGAGGTTAAAAGCAGCATTGACAAGGTACAGAGAGACTACTACCTGAGGGAGCAGCTCAGGGCAATAAAACAGGAACTTGGTGAAGAACCCGAGGAGAGGGACGAGATAGATGAATACAGAGAGAAGCTGGAGTCTATCGTCCTGCCTGACGAAGTGAAGGAAAAGGCATTTAAAGAACTTGGAAGATTGGAGAAAATGTCCTATGGTTCTCCAGAAGCCCCGGTTATAAGGACTTATCTTGATTGGATACTTGACCTGCCGTGGTCGATAAGCACGACGGACAGATTGGACATAAAAGAAGCGAAAAAAATACTGGATAAAGACCATTATGGACTTGCTAAAGTCAAAGACAGGATACTGGAGTTTCTGGCAGTAAGGAAACTTACAAACCATATGAAGGGTCCTATACTATGTTTTGTCGGTCCTCCAGGAGTTGGTAAAACTTCCCTGGGCATGTCCATAGCAAGAGCCATGAATAGAAAGTTTGTTAGGATGTCTCTTGGCGGTATAAGGGATGAGGCTGAAATAAGAGGTCACAGGAGGACATACGTAGGCGCCCTCCCTGGTAGGATAATAAATGGTCTTAAGCTTGCAGGCTCGAATAATCCTGTTTTTCTCCTGGATGAGATAGATAAGCTTGGGACGGATTTCAGAGGGGATCCGGCTTCTGCTCTCTTAGAGGTGTTGGACCCTGAACAGAACTCTAACTTTAGAGACCATTATCTGGAGTTGCCATTTGACCTTTCTAATGTACTTTTTATAACCACTGCAAATACTATTGACACCATTCCATCTCCTCTGTTAGATAGGATGGAGGTAATATCCATTCCTGGTTATACGGATGAGGAGAAGGTACAAATAGCCTTGAGATATCTGCTTCCAAAACAACTGGAAGCCAATGGTTTGAAAAAGGATCAGATAAACTTTACTGAGGGTGCTGTAAGAAGAATAATTAATGAATATACGAGAGAAGCAGGCGTGAGGAACTTAGAGAGGACTATTGCTGCAGTACTTAGAAAGGTAGCCAGGAAGATTGTGGAGGAATCGGTGAAAAGTATACGTGTTACGGCACAAAATATAGAGACATATCTGGGTGTGCCACAATTTAAATATGAAAAGATGGATGAGATGGACAGGGTGGGTGTGGTAAGAGGACTGGCTTATACTACAGCTGGCGGAGATACCCTATCCATTGAGACAATCATAATGCCCGGCAAGGGAAACCTTATACTTACCGGGCAGCTTGGTGATGTTATGAAAGAGTCAGCCCAGGCGGGGCTAAGCTATATCCGCTCCAAGTGTGAAGAACTTGGGTTGCCCAGTGATTTTTATAAGAACGTGGATATTCATATCCATGTACCGGAAGGAGCTATACCAAAGGATGGGCCCTCGGCTGGTATAAGCATGACAACAGCGATGATATCAGCATTAACAAAAAAGCCGGTAAGCAAAGATATAGCGATGACGGGTGAGATAACTCTGACAGGCAGGATACTACCCATAGGTGGTGTAAAGGAAAAAGTATTGGCGGCACACCGCGCCGGCATTAAAAGAGTAATCTTGCCATTTGAAAACAAGAAGGACTTAGAAGACATACCAGCCAGTGTGAGAAAGGATATCACCTTCTATTTTGTAAAGACCATGGATGAGGTAATAAAGTTATCAGTGGTGAGCAGGAAATGAAGATAAATGATATCCAGCTTGTAAAGACAATCCTTGATACAGAAGACATGCCGAAGGATAAGCTCCCTCAGATAGCTCTGGCAGGCAGGTCCAATGTAGGGAAATCTTCTTTTATAAACACTATTGCAGGCAGGAGGGTAGCAAAGATAAGCGCAACACCGGGTAAAACCGGGACGATAAACTTCTATAAAATAAACGGTTCCTTATACCTTGTAGATATGCCGGGATATGGTTATGCAAAGGCATCTAAGGAAGAGCGAGACCGTTGGAGCAGAGCTATCGAAGGCTATCTAAGCGAATCCTGCAATCTTAAGGGTGTCCTTCTTTTAGTGGATATAAGACACAGGCCTACAAAAGATGACGTGGTGATGCATGAGTGGATACTTTCTAAAGGACTTTCGTCATTCGTCATAGCAACGAAAGCTGATAAATTGACCAGAGCAGAACTTAATAAAAACCTTAAGATGATTGCTGAAACGTTGAATATAGAGGATATGAGTGACATAATCCCTTTTTCCTCATTAAACGGACTGGGCAAGAACAGGGTCTTAGAACGGGTTTTTAAATTTTAAACCCGTTTTTTATTTTCCTCCTGTATTTTAAAGGAAAAAAATGTTAATAATATAGGCAGGAGGGATAAATTATGAGATTCAAAACCTTTATAACTGTATTGTTGGTTTGCATTTTGGTGTATGGACATGCATATGCTGAAGGTCCAAATTTTATACTGAAAGGGAAGAATGTTTTAGAAGACGGTATAATATACTATCTGCAACGTATATATAATGGGATACCGGTATATGATGAAGGTGTATACCTGACCATTGATAGAAATGGTGAACTAATCTATTTAAGTGATAGTTTTGGCGATGGGGATTTTGCAGAAAGCAAAAATATTGTAAGTCTTCAGGATGCCCTCGGTAACATTCATGACAGTGTTTTGAAGTCATGGTACATTAAAGAGAAAGACGGATATGTACGGGTATTAAAACCAACTGAGTTTGTGGTGGACGCATCCACTGGGAAGGTAATTGACCTTGAGGATGAGGGGTATGAGATAGAAGGTAATTCTGCATTAGACTGGGGTGATACGGATATGACATTAAATAAAATGGAAGCACTATTGGAACAGGATGGATATACATATACCCAGAAGACATATTCGGAGTTTAATGGGTCAAGAAACACAAATTATATAACTGGGAACAAAAAATTTAGTTATTTAAATATTGCAATTGCGGATAATAAGGTAATATCGATCATGTTTTCGTCCTTACATAGTGATGGAACTGACAGGACAGTAGATGCGAAAAGTGTGCGGACTGTTGCTGATAAGATATTTAAAGAAATTGTCCTTAAGGGGAATAAAGCAATAGGTCATATGAACGAGACTGAAAAGGGTTATAGGTTTAATTATGTGAGGATGGAGAATGGTATAGAGGTAGAAGACAATGGCCTTGAGATTGTAATGTCCAAGGACGGTTATATAGAATCTTTGAAGTACAGGTGGGATGCAGCGAGTTTTAATGACACAGGGTGTTTTGACATGGAGGAAATATTAAAGAGGTATATTGAAGCTGCAGAATTTAACTTATATTATCGCAAACTGGGTAATAGGTATATTCCTGTGTATGCAGCGTCGAAAAGGATTGAGTACATCACGTCCCAGGGGTCTGTGGTTTATAATCCTGTTTTTTAAATGGCCTGGCCATTGGAAGCTCTGAGATAAACATGCCCAGTATTATGAGGATACCGCCAATTAACCCGCGAAACCCCATCGCCTCTCCTAATATAAGCCATGCAAAAAAAGCTGAGAATGCCGGTTCACATATGTATATAACCGATGCATGGGTGGGGGATGTCATTGCCTGATATCTGTTTTGAAGGATAAATGTTAAAGCTGTGGCAACCACCCCTGTCATTACGAGCTCAGCTATGATTTTGGGTGAGGACGGTATCTGGGGTTTATCAATTATAAAAGCAGTTGCAACGGCAAAAGCTGTAACAAATAACACCTGATATATGGCAAACTGAAATGTGTTCACCCTTGCCCCGTACTTGGATATAAGTACCACCTGGATAGCTAAACTTATGGCGCAGAGGATGGTAAGAAAATCACCGATGTTAAACGAAAGGTTTATGCCTGTGGTAAGCAGATATAAACCTGCCATGGCCGGGGCAATGCTTATAACCGATGATGTCTGTGGTTTTGTTTTCATAATCAGTGCTTCAAATATTGGTGTCAGCACGACATTAAAACCCGTTATAAATCCAGACTTTGATGCTGTGGTGTACTGCAAACCTATTGTCTGCAGTACATAACCCAAATACGTAAATATTGACACAATGAATGCAAGGTAAATGGTGTTCCTGTCGGTATGCAATATGGTCCTGCCGAAAAATATGATAAAGACCAGTGAGGCTATAGAAAAGCGGAACATTAAGAAAGAAGGTGCTGGTATGACACTTACAGCATCTTTGATTATTATGAATGTAACTCCCCATATCATTGTAACTAAAATGAGCATAAAATCTGCGAAATAATTTTTTTTCATTTGTATATCACTCCTGGAAGTCTATTAATTCTATTTTATTTTATATCCTCAATATGTCAAGAAATTTTCCAGCGTAAAAAATATTTTTCAAGATAGGATACACCTATATACATAAAGGCTGCCAAGATGGAAAGTATGAGAACACCAGTCATCACCATATCCAGTTTAAATATCTGGCCTCCGTAGACGATCAAAAAGCCAAGCCCGGCTTTTGATACAAGAAATTCACCCGTAATTACCCCTACCCAAGAGAGACCTATATTTATCTTTAGAGCAGATATTATAGTGGGTATGCTGGACGGTAATACCACTTTTTGCAGTATCTGAAAGCGGCTTGCTCCAAAAGTCTTTAACAGCTTAATCTCGTCATCGTCGACTTCTTTAAAACCATTGAGCACGCTGATGATTGTCACTATCAATGATATGGCTAAGGCCATGGTTATTATTGCGGCCTGGCCGTTGCCCATCCATACAATGAATATCGGGCCAAGGGCTGTCTTTGGCAGACTGTTTAATACCACGAGGTATGGGTCAAGTACACGGCATATATAGTCGGACCACCACAGGATGACAGCAATGGCTGTCCCTATAACAGTGCCCAGCAAAAAGCCTGCAATGGTCTCATACATCGTAACATATATGTGGTACAGAAGGTTTCCAGTGCTCAATAGCTGTATAAAAGTACTCACCATGCGTGATGGCTGGCTCAATATGAATGGATCGACCCATTTTAGGTCTCCAGCTATTTCCCACAGGCCAAAGAAGGCAATCAGAATAATTATCTGTGTCATCCTTATAGACATGTTTATCTGACGCACCTTTTTAAGATATTCCTCATGTTCTTTAGATATGTTTTTTGACAGTTCAACATCATACATGTACATCCAGCTCCCTCCATATTTCGTTGAAGTATTTTCTAAACTCCGGTGCATTTCTGCGGTTTAGCGGCCCCTGCTCTCCTGAGGTGACTATCTTATGAATATTGATGGGGCGGCCAGGCCTTTTTGAGAGGACCAGGATACTGTCAGACATTGATATAGCCTCAGAAATATCGTGGGTTACGAAAAGGGCGGTCTTCTTTTCCTGTTTTATTATTCTCCAAACCTCATCTGCAATGGCGAGCCTTGTCTGATAATCTAATGCTGAGAATGGTTCATCAAGCAATAAAATATCTGGGCCAACTGCCAAGGTACGTATAAGAGCGACCCTCTGCCTCATCCCTCCGGACAATTGGCCGGGATAGTGATTTAAAAAATCACTAAGGCCATATTTTTTCAGCATATTTACCACATTTTCCCTGTTCTCAGGTGTGAGTTTTTTCTGAATTTCAAGTCCAAGAAGTGCATTTTGCGTAATTGTCCTCCAGGCCAAAAGATAATCCTTTTGCAACATGTAGCTTACCTTTCCACCCACATATATTTTCCCCGAGGATGGTTTTAAGAGTCCAGAAATCAATGAGAGAATTGTAGATTTGCCACATCCACTCGGTCCCACTATTCCAAACAGTTCTCCTCTTTTTACTTCAAATGTAACCCTGTCTATAGCCTTTGTTTCTCCATCAATAGTATGATAACTCATTGATGTGTTTTTCATGCTGACAATAACATCGTCCATATATCTGCCCCTTTCTAAGTAACTGCCTTTAGGGTCAACCCCTAAAGGCAGTTACTTTATAGTCTCAACAGCATTTTCAGCAAACGTATTATCAATGATTTTACTTGAATCTATCTTGCCACTCTTTAGTTCCCCTGAAGAAATGATGAAATCCTGAAGATGGTCCAGGCCCTCTTTACTGACTACCGGGGTATATGGCCAGGTATCTTGTTCCTTATATCTGGTTACAACTGTTTCTACAAGGTCGATATCCGCATCGGGGAAAAACTGTATTATGGCCTCAGCAATTTCTCTTGATGAGTGGTCTCTTACCCAGAGCTGCCCCTTATAAAGGGCGTTTGTCACCTTTTGGATTATATCGGGATGCTGTTCAATATAACTCTTTTTTGCGGCAAAGGTAGTATACGGCACCTCACCACCAGCGACACCCAAAGACGCAACAATCTTACCCTCACCGATCTTTTCCATCATACTGGCTGTAGGCTCAAAGAGTGCTACGTAGTCAACATCGGGCTGGCTTTGAAAAGCACCGGCTGTAGCGGTAAACTGAAGGTTGGTTATCACGTTTACGTCCTTACCTGGTATCAGGCCATGAGATTTCAGTACCCATTCTAAAACCATTTCTGGCATTCCACCAGGTCTTCCACCTATAATCGTCTTACCATTTAAATTTTCCCATTTAAAATCTGGTTCCGCCTTCCTGCCGACAAGAAAGGAACCATCCCTCTTAGTGACCTGTGCAAAGTTGACAGCGTAGTCTTCTCTCCCCTGGCTGTACACATATACTGTAGTTTCAGGTCCTTGAAGACCAAAGTCTGCAGTTCCGGATAATATTGCGGTCATGGCCTTATCAGAGCCCTGGGCCGTTGTAAGATTTATATCTATACCCTGTTCCTTAAAGAAGCCTTTGTTTATGGCTACATAGACAGGCGCATAGAATATGGAACGCACCGTCTCTATGTAGTTCAATTTTACAAGTTTTGGCTGTGCTGAGCATCCCAAGGCAGAAAAAGTCATAATAAACGCAAGGGCACATATAAGCAGAAATTTTAAAGTCCGCACATTTTACACCTCCCGATAAGAATCTTTCAGTCATATTATATTCATGGCATAGATTTTGGTGATAATATGGTATATAATCAATCTTTAACGCAAACTTAATATTTTCTTAATACAAATTTAAAGTTTATGATATAATATTAACTTAGAAAAGGAGATGACTCCATTGAACTTTATCAATCCGACCAAGGGTAAGATGGATCTTGATAGCATGAGCAGGGATATTATTGAGTTTATGGCCGAGGACACAAAAAGCAAGTATACCCTTATGATAGGTACCGATTCACAACTTGGACGAATGGTATGTTTTGTAACTGCAATCATAATTTACCGTAATGGTAAGGGTGGAAGGTTCTATTACAGAAGGTTTTTTAATAAGAGGATTCCATCTTTAAAGCAGCGAATTTTTATGGAGACCAGCTTTAGTCTAGAAATGGCAAATATGCTTGTAGAGAGGCTGGATATAAACGGAATGAATAACCTTGACGTAGAAATTCATATGGACGTGGGTAACAATGGTAAGACGAAAGAAATAATAAAAGAGGTTGTTAATCTTGTCATTGGTTCTGGTTATATGGCAAAGGTGAAACCGGATTCGTGCGGTGCAAGCAAAGTAGCTGACAAGTACACAAAATACGCAATGTAAAACAGTCAGGGATTTTGCTCCTGACTGTTTAAGTCTTCAAGGGTGAACTTTTTTGTTACCGGCATGCCGGGCTTTCCAAGGGGAGGCAGTTCCTGACCATTTAGAGTTATTATGGCATTACCGGGATCTCCTAACCGCAAAGTGATTTCCGTACCCTCTAATGTAACCTCCTCACCATTGGTGAATTTTTTTTCTACCAGAACGTTTCCGTTAGCATCTCTAGCCCTTATCCAACAGTCACCAGTAAATTTCAGGTTTATTACAAGTTTGTCGGCAGGTTCCGGTGTTTTGGTCTCAGGCATTTCAGGTGGTGAGTTTTCTACCTGCTGCTGCTCTTTTTGCGGCTCGGTGGGAGGAGGCAAGTTTAGATTTAATTTTTTATACGGGTTTATATATATGAATATTGCAAAAGCAGCAATAAGGACCACTGATGTTATTATGGTAATAAGTGGCCTTAGGTTGATACCAGCAGAATGTTGAGAGACCTTTTCGCTTTGTCTGGAAGGACCTTTTGAGGATTTATTTGTTGAGTCAATAAAATTTTTTACCAGCTCGCTGCCGTCTAAACCGAGAAAGTCAGCGTATTTTCTGACAATACCTATTACATATATCCTATCTGGTACTATACTGTAATTGCCCTCCTCTATGGCGCTTAAATAACGGGTCAATATATGGGTTTCCCTTGAAACATCATCTAATGTTAGATGTTTACTCTCCCTTGCCTCTTTTAAGATCTTGCCAATATCATCCATAAAAAGATCACCATCCCTGCCTTACTTAATGTTATTATAACACTAATTTGACATATAAAAAGTTAATTTTTGATTAATTTTTTAACATGACTATGATATAATAGAAATTGCTGGATCATAGGAGGAAAAATAATGAACATCCCCAATTTGCTTTCTACAATGAGGTTGATTCTTTCACCAACAATAATATGGTTGTTTTTGCGGGATCAGACCTTGATGGGTTATATCATCTTTGGTTTGGCCGCCCTCACTGATATTTTAGATGGCTTTATAGCCAGAAAGTACAACGTCAGAACAAAGCTTGGCACTGTGTTGGACCCGCTGGCCGATAAGGTTCTGGCATTGAGCGTGCTCTTTACCCTTGCGATGAAGGAAATCATTCCATACTGGATACCTGGTATATTAGCTGTCAAAGAGATGATAATGGTAGCCGGGGGTCTTTTTTTATGGAATAAGGGCGTGGTGATACCTGCTAATATTTTTGGAAAGGTAGCTACTGCGTCCACATATGCTGCGGTGTTGGGTTCGTATGTTGATAGGACTATTGGACTTTATGGCCTCATTCTGACTGTAGCCTTATCTATAGTGGCTCTTTTTTCTTACGGAAGGATATTTTTTAAGGAAAAGGTGTAAGTGCTTTAATATGTGTTGACAGTATTAAAATTTTATTATAAGATATAAGCTAATATTGATATCCTGATAAAACAGTTTTCAGGGCATGTCATATAGCATCCAAATGGGTTTCTGCAGTGAGTTTATGATTCTTAAAAGGTGATGAACGGTTAATGATGATACGTCGAACCTGACTCATGTAGGGGTATTAGAACATATTGAACAGGTGTCAGGTGCTGGAATATTATTGATATGTATGCTTATTACTTTTTAACATAATATGTAAAAGCAATGAAGAAGAGGAGTAACCAGGAGCCTGGCTTTCAGAGAGGATGGGTCATGGGCTGTGAGCCTGTCTAAGTCAGACCGGTGAAGGTAGCTTTGGAGCTGTCAGGCTGAAACAACAGTAGGCCTGGCCGGGTATTCCGTTATATGAATGATTGCCCTTATACAGGGAATTAAGGTGGTACAGCGGCCCCCCGTCCTTTAGTGATGAGGGGCCTTTAATTATACAATCTTTTAAGGAGGGAAAGACATGGAACTTCCAAAGACATATAATCCAAGGGAGTTTGAAGAAAGGATATACAAGGACTGGGTAGAAAAAGGATATTTCAAACCCAGAATAGATAAAAACAAAAAGCCCTTCACCATAGTCATGCCTCCACCCAATATAACAGGACAGCTGCACTTGGGTCATGCACTGGACAACACAATGCAGGACATACTTATAAGATGGAAGAGGATGCAGGGTATACCCACCCTGTGGGTGCCTGGCACAGACCACGCCAGCATCGCTACTGAGGTTAAAATAGTGGAAATGTTGAAGGAGGAGGGTCTTACCAAGGAACAGATAGGCAGGGAAGAATTCTTGAGGAGAGCATGGCAGTGGAAGGAAAAATATGGCAGTCGTATTGTTGAACAGTTAAAGCGTTTGGGGACATCATGTGACTGGTCCCGTGAGAGGTTTACCATGGATGAACAGTGTTCTAAAGCTGTGAAAAGATTCTTTGTGAGGCTATACAACAAGGGTCTTATATATAGGGGAGACAGGATAATAAACTGGTGTCCGGACTGTAAGACAGCCCTCTCTGATGCTGAGGTGGAACACAAGGAAGAGGAAGGGCATCTGTGGTATATCCGATATCCTTTCAAGGATGGCAGCGGCTATGTCATGATAGCAACTACCAGGCCGGAGACTATGATTGGAGATACTGCCGTTGCAGTAAACCCCAAAGACGAAAGGTATAAAGATGCTGTGGGCAAGACATTGGTCCTGCCTATTGTAGGACGAGAGATACCTGTTATAGCCGATGACTATGTGGATATGGAATTTGGCACAGGGGCAGTAAAGGTGACTCCTGCCCATGACCCCAATGATTTTGAGTGCGGGATAAGACACAACCTGCCACAGGTCCAGGTTATAGGCGAGGATGGCAGGATGACTGAGGAAGCAGGAAAATACAGAGGTCTTGACCGTTACGAGGCCAGGGCTAAGGTGGTGGAGGAACTAAAGGAACAAGGGTTTCTTGAAAAAATAGAGAAAATTACTCACAGTGTGGGACACTGCTACCGCTGTGACACTGTAATAGAACCACTTATATCCAAACAGTGGTTTGTAAAAATGAAACCTTTGGTAGAGCCTGCGTTAAAGGTTGTAGCTGACGGAAAGGTCAAGATTGTGCCTGATAGGTTTACAAAAGTCTATAACAATTGGCTGGAGAATATAAAAGACTGGTGTATTTCCAGACAACTCTGGTGGGGACACCGCATACCGGCATGGTACTGCGATAGCTGCGGTGAGATAACCGTAGCAGAGGAAGAACCTGACAGATGCCAGTATTGTGGTGGCACAGACATACACCAGGATGAGGATGTTTTGGATACATGGTTTAGTTCTGGTCTGTGGCCGTTTTCAACCCTTGGCTGGCCTGATGATACGGATGATCTCAGGTATTTTTATCCCACCAGTGTACTGGTTACAGGCTATGACATAATATTTTTCTGGGTTGCCAGGATGATATTTTCTGGTCTTGAGGCAATGGGTGATATACCCTTTGAGTATGTCTTAATCCATGGGCTTATAAGGGATGCAGAGGGTAGGAAGATGAGCAAGTCTCTTGGCAACGGCATAGATCCCATTGAGGTGATCGATAGGTATGGGGCTGATACACTGAGGTTTACCTTAGCTACAAATAATTCCCCGGGAAATGATATAAGGTTTTCATGGGAGAGGGTGGAGGCCAGCAGGAATTTTGCCAATAAGCTTTGGAATGCCACACGATTTGCCCTTCTCAATATGGAGATAGATAGGGTTATAGATATACCCTATGACGTGTTGGACCTATCGGACAAATGGATACTTTCAAGGTTGAATAACCTGATCAAAGAGGTGAACGCCAATCTTGAAAGGTTTGAATTAGGCCTGGCCGCCTCTAAACTTTACGATTTCATATGGAGCGAATTCTGCGATTGGTATATTGAGGCATCAAAAGCGAGACTGTATGGTGGCAATGTGGAAGAGAAAAGAGCCTGTGAAATTGTATTGAGGTATGTTTTAGACAATACTTTAAGGCTCCTGCATCCTTTCATGCCCTTTATCACAGAGGAACTCTGGCAGCAACTGCCCCATGAGGGAGACTCTATAATGATAGCCCCTTGGCCGGAATATAGTGAGACTATGGAATATAAAGAGGAAGAGGAGAGCTTTAACATACTGATGGATGTTGTAAGGTGTATCAGAAACATAAGGGCTGAAGAGGATGTGCCGCCAGCCAAGAGGATTAAGGCGATAATACACCCCGCTACTGACAAGGTTCTAAAGACTATAGAGTCTGGTTTGGATTACATAAAAAAACTTGGTAATGTTCAGGAAGTGGATATAGTAATGGAACAACCTGAAGACAAGAGAATGAGAAGTATGGTCCTTACGGATATGGAGATTTATATACCACTTTCTGATTTGATAGATATTGACAAAGAGATAGAAAAGTTGAATAATGAGAAGAAGAAAATAGAGTCAGAGATTGAAAGGTCTACAAATATGCTTTCTAATGAGGGCTTTGTGAAAAAAGCTCCACCACAGGTTGTGGAAAATGAGAGGCAAAAACTGGTTAAATATCGGGAGACGCTGAATAAACTTGTGGAAAGGATAAAGACACTAACAGAATGGTAGAGGTATCCACAGAGGTGTCCAGGAGGGCATTAGGATGTTCTTTCTCGCAAAAAGGCCAAAAATTTCCCAGGAAGAGATAATATTAAGAGAAGCAGTACCTGCCGATGCAAGAGGGATTATAGATGTTGCCAACGCTGTAGGGAGAGAAAAAACATACAATGTCTCGGAAGTGTTTGGATATAGTGAGGCGGATGAGAGGAGCCTTATTGCAAGGCTGAACAGGAACAAAGAGCTCATCCTTGTGGCAGAACGCGGTGGTAAAATAATTGGTTTTTTGACTCTTTTTGTCTACTTTGGCGGACGTTCCCCAAAGGTACAGCACGTTGGAGAGATTGGCATAAACATAATGGATGGTTACAGGGACATGGGACTGGGTTATAAGATGATGAATTATGCTATAGACTGGGCAAGGTGTAGGGGGTATATGAAACTTTGTCTGAGCGTTTTTAGCTCCAATGAAAGAGCAATACACCTTTATAAAAAATGCGGCTTTAGAGAGGAGGGGAGGAGGAAGGCCCAGTTTAAGATAGGGGACACCTATGTGGATGAGGTTGAGATGGGCCTTTTTCTGTAAAGAGAGGATATGGATTACAGAGAAACTATTGAGTGGATACATTCAGTAAACAGGTTTGGTATGAAGCTTGGTCTTGACAATATAAAGAGACTTACTGAGGCTATGGGGAACCCGCAGGATAGTTATAAGATAATTCATGTGGCGGGGACCAATGGGAAAGGTTCTGTATGTGCGATGACTGCCTCGATTTTAAAAGAGGCAGGGTACAGGGTAGGACTTTATATATCCCCTTATCTTGAGGAGTTCAATGAGAGGATACAGATAAATGGAGTAAACATATCAAATGAAGATCTTGCCAGGCTTGCCACGCAGGTTAAGGCAATCATAGATGAGATGGTTCAAAATGGCTTCAGTCATCCAACGGAGTTTGAGGTGGTGACGGCCATAGGGTTTAAATATTTTGAAGAACAAGGTGTGGACTTTGCCGTAGTGGAGGTTGGACTTGGTGGCAGGTTTGATGCAACCAATGTGGTAAAACCCCTTGTAGGCGTGATAACCAATATAGGTTACGACCATATGGATGTACTGGGTGATACGTTGCCCAAGATTGCATTTGAGAAGGCTGGTATCATAAAAAAAGGGATAAGGGTGGTATCATATCCTCAAGAACCTGAGGTGTTGGATGTCATTAAGGTGAGGTGCAAAGAGGAGGATGCATCCCTTACTGTTACTGCTCTTAATAATATAAGCTTGAGAGACGCATCACCGCATGGTCAGATCTTTGACTATGGGGAATTAAAGGACCTCAGGATAAAGCTTCTGGGTGAACATCAGCTACTCAATGCTGCCACAGCCATAGAAGCTATCAGAAACCTTCAGGGGTACAGCGTGAACATTGATGAGAAGGCAATAAAGAAGGGCCTGGAAAATGCCAGATGGCCAGGCCGGTTGGAGGTAATGAAGGAAAATCCATATATTGTAATTGATGGTGCCCATAATCCACAGGGAGCTCTCGCATTGCGTAAAGCCATAGAAGATATATTTGACTATAAAAAGCTGATTCTGATTATGGGCATACTTAAGGATAAGGATGTGGATGGGATATTAAGAACACTTTTGCCTGTTGCGGATGCAGCAGTGCTTACAAAGCCCAACAGCCCGCGTGCTCTTTCAGCGCATGAACTTAATATTATGGTCATGAGCAATATGCCGGGACTAAAGACATATTGCGAAGATGATATTAAAAAAGCTGTGGAAAAAGGCATTGGATTAGCAGATAAAGATGACCTTGTTCTCATATGTGGTTCTCTTTACCTTATTGGAGAGGTACGTAAGATTTTAAGAAAGATGTAATTTGGATAAGCCCCTTTAGAATAACTTTATATAAAGTTATCCTGAAGGGGTGTTTTTATGGACAGAGAAAAACTTCTCTTAGAAATCGATGACGCTTTGAAAGACATGAAGCTTGCAGAGGAAAAATTGGAAGAGGCTAAAAGAAGGTATCAATTTGCATCAGAAAGATACAGATTTCTTTTAAAGAAAGCAAGGGAAATGAACGTCAAATGGGACAAAAATAAGCTCTATTTAAAACTAATACAGGAGGAATAGGTGTCAGCAGCCCCTGTTGAATCATATTAATAATATATGAACAGGGGGGATCACGATGACCTTTAGAATTCCAAAGACGCCAAGGATTGTTTTTGTTACAGAAAATGTGCCGGAAGGGTATATGTCTTATGGCTTGACACTCATTGGGGCAGATGTCATGTGGAACAGGACACATGGAGAAAATACCGTTGTTGCAGTAATAGATACCGGCATAGATTATAAACACCCGGAACTTAAGGATAGGATTATAGGAGGCAAAGACTTCACCGGTAAAGGAGACTTTATGGACGACAATGGACATGGGACCCACGTATCTGGTATAATAGCAGCCTCTGGAATAAAAGTTTCTGGAGTTGCTCCCAAGTCAAATCTATTGGCAGTGAAGGTACTGGATAAAGAAGGCGAAGGGCAAGACCAGGACGTGGCAGATGGTATTGCTTGGGCAGTGGAGAATGGTGCTGAGATAATATCCATGAGTTTTGGGTCTCAAAACCCGAGCCCGATAGTAAGGCAGGCACTAAGATTCGCATATAAAAAGGGTGCTATACTTGTTGCAGCAGCGGGTAATGAGGGAGATGAAAATATCGATGCTGATACCGTGGACTATCCGGCCAGGTATCCTGAAACAATAGCTGTAGCTGCAGTGGATGCAAAGAAGATTATAGCGCCATTTTCCAGCAAAGGGCCAGAGGTGGATGTGGCAGGTCCGGGTGTAGACATATATTCAACATACATCAATGGGAAATATGTCTACCTTTCCGGAACTTCTATGGCAACTCCACACATATCTGGTGCCATAGCGCTGGTTCTCTCAGATTGTAAGAGGATTATGGGGAGAAAAATGACACCGGAAGAGATGAGGAACTATCTTATCATGCACACAGAAGACTTGGGCCCCAAAGGTAAAGACGATGCATACGGTTATGGTATGTTCACTTTTAATTATGGTGCCTCTCTTCCATCCAGGTCCAAAGAAATCAAAATCAAACTGGACAGAGGGTTTACACGTATGAACGGCATAGTGCAGATAGGCGCAAAGGTGGCAGTAGTTGACGGGAAAGAAATAAACATGGATGTTGAACCATTTAAATTTGGGGACTATGTATATGTGTCAGCCAGATTTTTAGCAGAACAACTGGGGGCAAAAACAAGCTTTGATGCCTCGGGGAAAGAACTTACAATCTCAAATAGCAAGGGCACACGGCTTGCAGACTTTGCTGATCTCGACTGCTAACATTCTATTGATAAAATTAACGATATATGTTAAAATATAATTCGTCAGTCGGGGCATAGCGCAGGTGGTAGCGCGCATGGTTCGGGACCATGAGGTCGCAGGTTCAAGTCCTGTTGCCCCGACCATAAAAATCCAGTAAATTAGCGGTTTGCGAGGTTTGAATGCAAACTGCTTTCTTTATTTCATACATTTATCACACCTCACATATTTGAAATATGCTTTTTTATTATTTCAAAATCGTGTTCGGATAATTGGCCGGTATTATTTCGTGCAGCTAATTTAGTTTCTTGGTCTAAAATACTTTCTATGTTTTTACGCATAAATTTCCATTCTCGGCCAACTTTCACTGCTTTTAAACGTCCATCTTTTATCATATTATAAACTGTCTGATTACTTACCCTTAATAAGTCTGCTACTTCAGAGACATTTAGTACATCAGGCCGCTCTTCTTCGCTTAGGTTTGATAAACTCTTTCCAAGCTCTTGGAGCATGTGCATTTCCTCATAAGAATATGTTATTTCACCACATTCAGGGCACACATAAGCATTTATCCCATCTATAGTTAATGTATATTTACCCCAACCAGCCTTTGTTGATATAGTCTTTTCTTCCATATTAGCACCGCAGATAAAGCATTTTCTTTTAATCATTTCTTCTTCCTCCTTTTTAAGAAACCATTACAATATTCCCAAACTTCATCCATAGTCCTGCATACTGTTACAACTACTGGATAAGGATATGAGGCGGCTATTATTACATACATTTCTGGTTTCTTTTCAGTTGCTTCTTGAAATATCACATGAACATCATCAAATTGTGGTTGTAATTCAATTACTTTTGGAGAGCCATACTTAAAAAAGACAGAGAAAAAGTAAATGAAATACTCATTCAAGAACATGAAGAGTTAAAGACGGATGGACCCAATGACCCAATAAACAAATGCCTGATATATATTAATAATAACCGGGATGGCATATGTACATACAAAGACTATCAAGGTGAAATAACAGGCTGCAGTGCAGAAAGCCATGGAAGTCACATACTATCAGAAAGGCTATCAAGAGGCCCCAAACATTTTCCTATAATAATTCATTATGGTGGGGTCTTTAATAACCTAAAAATACTTGACGCGATCACTTTTTGATAATAAATTTGGCAGAGATAATTACATAGGATTAGACTTAATCATGTAATTATTTCATTGATTCTGCTATTTTTATTAATTGATTCTCGGATATTCCTATTCCTTCCATTTGGTATATAATATCATCTTCAATCCAAGCTATTTGAACAAATGCTTCTCTTTTTTCTTTGTTTTTATTTGAAATATTTGCATCTTTTAAATAGTATGATACTGTGACGCCTTTATTTTTATTAATTGAAGTGTAATCTAACTTTTTTCTTTCTGCTGATTCTGGTATTTCCAATAAATTTTTAAGGTCTACTGTACCTGAAATTTGACTTTTTAAATCATCTGGCAAAAAAGGTAAACTTATTACCGCGTATTTAACTTTGTTTGTGTCGACTCCATTAGGAACATTTATTTCGGGTATTCTCTCAATTGTAAGATTAAATCTTTTTGAACCTGGAAAATTAAATTCACTGCTATTATCCATATGAATGTATATTTTTTTGTAAAAGTCTATTCTGAAGTTTTTACCATTTAAGCTCTCTGGAAATACATTATTGCTTTTATATGTCTTCATAAAATTATTAATAGCATCTATATTTAAATTAAATTCAATTGATTGGCTACCAATAATAGTACTATCTATATTTTTTAAATCATTCAGAATGTTACTTTCTTGTGGTGTTTTGAAATTATAATCTGCATCGGATTTCAGCTTATATAATTCGTTAATTTTATACTCATAGTGTCTTTCTTTATCATCTTTATTTACTTTTAAATATCCTAATTGTTTAAGATTAATTTCTCTATTTCCCTCTTCGTATAATTTTAACTTTATTTTATCGAAATAATCAGGTGATATGTAATTAGTCCGATAATCATTTGTTCTTAAATTGCTTAAAATCTCCGTACAAATATTTCTCGTCTTTGGGGATATGGCCAATACTATAATAATTGTAAATCCTATTAATACATATGTTATATTTTTTTTAATCATTGGATCACCCTTTTCAGTATTATTAAAAATATACATCACAAATCCCTTTTTTCAAATTTCCTTATACCGTAATACAGTAGAAAACAAATGTAGAAGATGATATACACAAACATGTATGGGCTTGGCTGTGACGTACCGCCAAAGGGTCCCTGTGAAAGAAAGCTTAAGCCTGTATTTTGCGTAAGAAGTTCTGCATTCATCTTTCTAAATATCACATCTGTAGGTAAGATTAAACTTGTTATGATGCCGACATTTGTAAGGCCTTGGCTATTTTGAAAAAGGGATCCCGTTTGTTCGAGGATGCCGCCTATCATAGCTATCCCATATGTCATGACTGTGATAATACCTGTATTTACTGTTGACAGTATCGAACTTGAAGCGATTACTAAAGATAAGAGGACTATTGGACCAAGGTCAAAAAAGAATAATGAGCGAAAGATATTGCCTGCTTCTAAATATACTTTTGTTTCAAAGGCCATATTGAGGCCTATTATTGAAAGAAACAATATTGTGCTGTAAATGACAATGATGATGCTAAGGCCTATAAATCTTCCCAGCACGTATTCATACCTCTTTAGCGGTTTATACAATAAAGCGTATATAGAGCCGCTTTCCACATCCCCTGATACGGCACTTACAGATGTAAGCACTATCAAAAATGCCACTATGAAATTTGCAAAGTACAGCCCTGCAGAAAGGAGTTGTGACTCAAGTAAGATTTTGCTGATGTCTGGTACATTACCTATAGAGGAACCGCCACTATGAAAAGATAAACTCAATCCATAACCATAAATAAAAAGATATCCTACTGTAAGCACTGCAATCAGGAGGAATGCACGCTTTTTAATCATTTCTTTGATGGTGTATTTCGTTATTGTCAGCATACATCTTCATCCTTTCCAACTATATTTATAAATAGATCTTCCAATGAGCCTGTTTTTGAATCCAATTGATACAGTTTTGCACCGGAATCTACGACAGTTTTTGCAATCTGCGGAATACCATTTCTATCTTTTACTTTAAATGTGAGCTTGCCATCTTTGAATACAACATCATACGCTAGATTAGATATCTTTTTGATTAATTCGCTATCATAATCTGATACAACCATCTCTACATAGGTACTTTTACTTAATAGGTCTTTAAGCTTTCCTTCGGCTATTACATGTCCATGGTTTATAATTGCAACTTCATCGCAGATCATTTCGATTTCGCTTAGCAAGTGGCTGTTTAAAAACACTGTCTTACCACTATCCTTCAATCTTTTTATTATCTCTCTAACATCTATTCTGCCAACAGGATCAAGGGCAGATGTGGGCTCATCTAAAAAGATTACTTCCGGATCATTTAAAAGGGCAATGGCAAGTCCTATCCTTTGCTGCATCCCTTTGCTGTAATTTTTTACTTTTTTGTTTTCATGTCCTTTAAGCTTAACAAGTTCAAGGAGTTCTTCAATTTTTTTATCTGGACTTTTCATCTTGTATAATTCTGCATGAAATTTCATCAATTCCTTCCCTGTCATCCAGTCGTAATACTTAAAATTTTCAGGAAGAAATCCAATTTTTCTTTTTGATTCTATAGTGCCGATGGGAAAGCCATTAATCCATGCAAAACCAGAGGTGGGGTATAAAAGCCCCACCATAGTTTTTACAAAAGTGCTTTTTCCGGCACCGTTTGGGCCAAGGAATCCAAAAACCGTGCCACTATCGATAGAAATATTTACATCTTTAAATCCGCCTTTACCGTCAAACTGTTTTGTGAGATTCTGAGTCTCAATTATCATTTCATCACCTCATTGATTCTGCTATTTTTATAAGCTCATCTGGTGACATATTATTTCCGCTAAACCAATATATTACGTCATTATCATTTAATGCAAGATTTGAATATACCTCTAAATCGCTGGAGCCTTCATACGTCCCTGATATCACAATTCCTTTACTGCCGTTTATAGTAACATCTTTTATGGTGTCTGCATCTGTCACAGGCACAGGTATTGTATTTTTCCAGTCTTTTATGCTAGCTATTTGGTTTCTTATATCGTCAGGAAGGAATGGCATGTTGATGACAGCATCTCTGACTTTTTCAATATCGACACCTTCAGGTACGATTATCTCAGGGGTTTTCATTATATCAAGTCCATAGCTTATATTTTTTGAAGAATCCGATTCATTTTTATCTGTGGAAGATATATGGATGCTGTCGCCTAAAATTATTTTAAATGTCTTTCCATTTAAATTCTCTGGCAGTAGCTTATTTCCTCCAAATGTTTTAATTAGGTCGTTTATATTATCTACATTCAATTTAAATTCAACAGACTGACCTTTTTGCACATAAATGCTGTCTCTTATTTTGAAATCATTATTATCTTGAGGCAGTTTAAAATCATATCCGACGTAAGATTTTATTTCATCTAAATTGCTTTTACTAAATTCTTTAGAAGAACCATAGTCACCAGTTACTTTAATGACTCCGTACTGTTTTAGGTCAATTTTTCCTGCTTGATAAAATTTGTCTTTTATATTCTGTATGTCATCTGGTGTTATTGTTACAGCCTTAAAATTATTAAGCCTAAACAAACTTAAAATCTCAGCTTCTACTTTTTGCACAGGTGGCAATGCTATGGATGCTGTGATCAAAGCCACCGCAGCGGCTGCTGCCGCATATTTTTTGTACTTTTTCAGCATATTTAATACACCTCTTTCTTTTTTATAGATCTTTTTATTTAGATTTTCCCACGCTTTATCGAGATCTATTGAGCTTGTTTTGAAGGCTTTTTCTGAAAAGTCATTTAAATTTTTAAGCTCATTAAGCTTATTTGAACATTTTTCACACGTATCAAGATGCTTTTTTATCTGGTCTTTTAATGCTTCATCTATTTCACCGTCTAAATATGCCTGAAGCGTCCCTTCATCAAAGCACATATGCTACACCTCCTTTTCATAAAGCTCTTTAAATTTCTTGTGTGCTCTTGCTATCGTTGTTCCAACAGATGATTTTTTTATCCCAAGTGATATAGAAATTTCTTCATAATTATATCCTGAGTGTTTGAGTATGAGACATAACTTGTCACGCCTATCCATTTTTGATAAAACTTTTTTAGCTTTTTCATTTTCTATTTTTTCAATTGCCATGTCTTCAGGCGATATTAAAGTGTCATTAAACTGAAATACTTTTAATTCCCTTACTTTAAGACTCTTTTCTGAGCGCATGTAATTTAGTGCTTGATTAGTCGCCACTTTCGATAACCAGCCTCCTATATTTTCATCATTATGGGGAGGGTCCTTAATTAACTTGATAAAGACTTCCTGTGCAATGTCTTGTGCTTTGTCATCATCATTTATCATCAATGCTATCTGACGGTAGACCTTACCATAGTATTTTTCAAATATATCTTTGAATGAGTCGAGTATTTTGAACACCTCCCACATATGTCTTACATTAATATAAACACATCAAAACTGTATTTTGTGACATAAAAAAGCATGAAATTTTATTTCATGCTCAGCGCTAGCTGTTTAAACTATGAAGTGGCGCGGGAATTCTACCACTTCTATTTATAAAATCTTTTGGTGAAAAGCTATTTACTTTCATCACTGATGCATGTCCTAAAAGGCCACCAAATTCCACATGATCCCCTTCCTTTTTACCAGGAGCAGGAATGATCGTTGTTAAAATATCTTTTAAAATTGTCTGGCTAATGTCTAGAATATTGACGTTGCTTTCTGCTAATAATTTGGATACATTATAAATAATTCCTACTCTGTCTGCTCCAATTACTGATATTATAGCTTTTTGTTCATCCATAAAAAGCATTCCCTCCATGTTTGCACATAGTATACTATATGATAAAATTGTATGCAATAAAGAACTATTTTATCTTTTGCAGGCGGTCGCATTGAGTAATTAATTTAAACCCTTTTATGTTGGAAAAAGCCTGGATTTATAAATGAAAAGAATTGTGTGGCTAAATAAAACAAAAGTTAGCCATACATTAAAATGGTTGAACATTGAATTTTATTCCGTAAAGGAAAATTATCTAAGTGATAATTAGGTTTTAAAGATGCGAGGTTTATCTGGTCTTGTAAGAAATAGAAAAGGAGATGAAGTTTATTTTATAGAGAAATAAAGTTAATTAGCATGAGTCAATATTTATGGGTCTTTCTGCCCATTTCCCAGTGAATTCATGATATACGGATAGACATCTTTGGCCATGTATTTCCAATTATCACATATCTGCTTGGCCTGGTCTAGTGTTGGGACATTAAGCTTAAGCTCGATCAAGACCATATCGTTTTCGATCACTCTCAGACTGGTTATATACTGCTTATCAGATATCTTATAGTATTCGGCAAACATTTCGGTATCCCGTTTAAAGCTCTCGCGATGAGTGGTTATATATTCATCTATATTTTTTATGTTTCCATCCGGCAGTTTGTTTTTAAACATGTTGAGTATCTGCATGCCCTTCGGTGTGATATCATACACTTGATTAACTCTTTCAGCATATCCACCCTCAACAAGTTCATTTAAATTTTGCATGAATATGAAATAATTCATATATCCGCCGTCCTGAACTACATCTGTAATCTGGTCCAGGGTAAGTGGTCTTTTCGCCCTATGCAGTATATATAAAATGATCAGCTTGTTCTCAGCTATTTCCCTGATATTTGACATTTTATCACCTCATGTCTATTATATAATATATAACAATATAAAGAAACATACTATTATAAGCTGTAGTCAACTGTCAGTTAAAATAAGAGTATGCCAATGGGAATGGGGGGTCTTTGCCTTGAAAGATGAAATCAAAAAGATTATGCAATCTCTTGGAGCATCCTTGGTAGGGTTTGGCTATATTGGAGACCTTGGATATGATGAGTTTTATGGAATGGACTATGCTGTAAGTTTTGCTGTAAGGATGGTTGACGGGGTTATGGATGCAGTGGTGGGAGGGCCGACTTATACCTATTATCATCTGTATCGAACCGTTAATGCCCTCATAGATGACATAGGGCTTAAAGCTTCAATATATCTTGAAGAGATGGGATTTAAGGCAATCCCTATACCAGCATCTCAAAGTGTTGGTGAACTTAAGGCTGCATTTCCGCATAAGACTGCGGCCACAAGGGCAGGTCTCGGATGGATTGGGAAAAACTGCCTCCTTATCACAAGGGAATATGGTCCCCGTGTACGATTGGGGACAGTAATTACCAATGCTCAACTTGTTGTTGATAAACCAATCGTTGAAAGCGAATGTGGAAATTGTGATCTATGTGTGAGAAAATGTCCATCCCTCTCTTTGAAAAATACTCTGTGGTATGCAGGCATGGAAAGGGATGAGATTGTGGATGCCAGAAATTGCAGCGAGTTTATGAAAAGGAACTATAATAAGATTGGATATGGACATGTGTGCGGGATTTGCATAAGCTGCTGCCCGAAAGGGGAAAAAAGAATAAGGCATCAATCACCTTTTACAATATGAGCAATGTCAGCTGCATGATCAGCCACTCTCTCAAGCTCAGCAATGACGTCTATATATATGAGTCCTGATTGTGGTGTGCAGTCACCGCGATTAAGTCTGCTTATATTGGCGTTTCTCAGCTGCAGTTGAAGTTTATCTACTTCATTTTCCCTAGATAAAATCAAAGAAGCTGTTTCCTTGTTCCTTTCTAAAAGTATGGAAAGGCTATCCTGAAACATATGATAGACCTTGGCATACATGCCCTTGAGGTCCTTTATTCCTTCAGCTGAATAGGTGAGGTTTGCATTTATAGATTCCTGGGTATAATGGGCAATATCTACTGTACTGTTCGATGCACTGATTATATCGGCCATTATATCGTAGATCTCTTTAAGGGCTATTGATAATTCGCTGGTGAGACCATTTTTGCCAAGTATGACAAGGTATCGATTTATCTGTTTTTCCATTTCCTTGATTATCTTGTCATTTTCTAAAGCCCGTTCAGTACCATGATTATCCTGATTTATGAAGGAATTCATAACCTTTTCAAGAGAATTTAGCGAAAGTATGCCCATCTGGTGGACAATCCTCCTGATTTGCTCCAGTGCCAGGACTGGATTTACAAGTATACGTTCATCCAATAGCTCAATCCTGTTCTCCTTTTTATCCTCTGTGTGGATGAATTCGCCTACAATGGCAGGTATATTTCCTATAAATATCAATGAGATAAGCAGGGCTATGGCATTTATCAAGGTATTCATTAAAGCTATCTGTAAAATACCGTTAGAAGTGGCACGATTTATCATATTTATGAATTGCGGCGCAAATGTTAAGACAATAATAGAGACAAGGGCATAGATTATTAGTTGTGATGCATTTATAAGCCTGTTGTTTTCCTCGTTTGGCCTGTACATGACGTAAATTGTCCCGATGTTTAATGCAATGAGTATGGGCAGTGTCGTTTCAAATCCTATAAACCCCTGTACAAGTAGAATCTGCAGTAAAAATACGGGTATTGTGAAACCATGAAATACTAAGGCGCTTATAAGTCCTATTATCAGGCCGATGAATATATTGGATATATTTAACATATCAAGGAAGATTCCCAATCCCAGATCGTTGGTACGCACAAAAAAGAAGCAAAAGAATAGAAAACCTGTTGAGAGCAACAGTTTGCCAAAGCCTTTCATCACGCTGCCTTTAGAGAAAAAGTACAGTAATGTACCTAATGCAAGCAATATATATAACCAATATCCAGGGCGAATATAAGTTATGTAGTTAAGAAGAGTGGCTCCTAAGTTAGAACCCATTACCATGCTAAGGGTTTGATCTAAAGTAATGATTCCAGATTTTAAGAAACCAAGAGAAATATTTCTCACTATTACATTATTTTCTATAAATATTGATAATAATAATCCCGAGAGCATGAATCCCCTGTCATTTTTTACGTGAAAGTTTAAAAAATGAATTAGCCTGTTACCTATTATCTCCTGTACACTGCTCGAAAAAAGACTCGTCCCATATATTAAAAGAGCGACCGCTCCCAATGAGGAACCTATACCGTCAAGATTCATTGTTTTCCCTCCTCCATTTAATTATATTATTTTGTTGTATTAAGTAAAGAGTTTTGCTGATGATATAAAAAATTTTATAATCATGTCGATATAAGAATTGAAGATGAATAAGGGGTTGTCTTATATGGGCGTAAGTATGATAAAAGAGCTTTCTTCTGCAAATGTCAGGAGTACAATGCAGATTGAAAGCCAAGGCAATGATTGCCAGGCATGCAATTACATGGAACGAAATGATGGCCAGGGAGAAAGGCAACTTGTCAGCGAGGAGCAGTATATAAAGTTTATAGAGGATGCCAATAAAAAACTTGTTGGTCCGGATACGCGCTTGGAGTTTTCAATACATGAAGGCACCCATAAGATTGTCGTGAAGATTATTAATGAGGAGACAAACGAGGTGATAAAGGAGATACCACCAGAAAAGATACTTGACCTGGTGGCTAAGATTTGGGAGATTGTAGGTTTGTTTGTAGATAAAAAGATATAAGAGGATAAGGCCTGAAGACATCATGAGAACTTTTTAGCCTGTTTGTCAAAGATTGAAAACCGACTGGACTTATAAATGATAACGCCTTTGTTGCCAGTTTATTGAGAAGTAAAAGTATAAGAATTAACTTCGTGCCTGATAAGACAATCTTACATAAAATATAAAGGTGAAGTTTGTGCCAAAAGGATTAATACGCTAATTCACATAATGGTTTGTGAGTGGGCTGGATATGAATGGCTGTATAATGGCTGTATTATAATATATTGAAAAAACAAGCTCGAAAGCAGCGGTTTCACTGTTTTGCGCTTTGAGCAAAACGAAAGGGATGATTATAAATATGAGTAATTATATAAGCTCGGTGAATTTTAACAGGATAAGTGGCCTGGCCTCAGGCATAGACTACGAGTCAATAATAAACAACCTGATGAAGGCAGAAAGGGCACCTCTTGACCGATTGAATCAGAACAAGACACTTTTAGAGTGGAAACAGGAAGACTACAAGTCTTTAGCAAAAGAGCTTTATGATTTTAACCAGCAGGTTTTTAATATGCAGCTTTCATCAAGTTATAAAGCAAAGACTGTAGGTGTAAGCAATGAAGTAATTGCCTCAGCTACAGCCAGTACTTCTGCTGTAAATGGGATATATACCCTGGATGTCACCGCTCTTGCAAAACCTGCATATATGGCAAGCAGTGAAGATTTACCAACTTCTTATAATAGTGATGGAAGCAAAAAAACCTTGAAAGAGCAGTTTAGCAGCATAACTGCAAGTGGCTCTGTTAACTTACATATAGCAAATGGTGACAAGGAAGCAACAATTACGGTGGATCTGGATAATGATACCATATATACACTGGCGTCTAAAATAACTAATTCAGGTATAGGCATTACAGCCTCCTATGACGAAAATATGCACCGCTTCTTTATAATGTCAAATACTACAGGGAGCACTAATAATATCAGCTATACGGATATAGTAGTTAGCGATGACTCATCAACACTTATGTCAGATATATTGAAGCTGCCAACATCTGCATCTGGTTCAGACGCTCAATTTGAATTTAATGGCCTGGCCTTTACACAACCAACCAACAGCTTTACGATAAATGGACTAAATGTTAACTTAAAGGCCGCAGGAACATCTACCATCACGGTGAATAATGACACAGACTATATATTCAATCAGATAAAGGATATTTTAAATAAATACAACACTGTAATTGCAGACATAAATTCAAAACTTTCCGAAGAGAGATACTCTGACTATCTGCCTTTGACAGACGACCAGAGGGAGCAACTTACGGATAAACAGCAGGAGCAATGGGAGGAAAAAGCAAGAAGCGGACTGCTTAAGAATGACCCAATGCTTTCCAAGATTCTTACTTCCATGAGGAATGCCATATATACAAAGGTGGGGTCAGACCCTGCTTATGACTCTCTTGCGGATATTGGTGTAACTACTGGTCTCTGGTATGAGAATGGCAAACTGTATATAGATGACAGCAAACTCAGAGACGCTATTGAGAATAATCCAGACGCTGTCATTAATCTGATGCAGGGTGTTATGAGTAAGATGAATGATGTCATAGATAATGGATTGGACAGCATAAAGCAGTATGCAGGAGATTATCTTGGGATTACGCTCTATGACCAGAGTTCGCTTTCAAGACAGATAAGGGACATGAACGACCGTATCTCAGAAATGGAAGATAGGCTCTCGGAAATTGAAGACAGATACTATAGAGAGTTTACGCAAATGGAAGAAATGATAAGCCAAATGAATGCACAGAGTGCATGGTTATCACAACAATTTCAATAAAAAGTAAGGGAGAGGGCATGACCTATGATTAACTACTACAATGAATATATGAATAATACAGTATTGACATCAAAGCCTGAGGAGCTTATACTGATGCTTTATGACGGATGTATAAAGTTTATAAACAGAGCCATTATGTCAATTGAAAAGAAGGACTGGGTAGAGACAAACAGTAACATCCTGAGGGCTGAGGATATAATAACAGAGCTTCGCTTAAGCCTTAACATGGACTACGATATATCCAAAAATTTGGATAGTCTCTATGAGTTTTTTATGGACTTGCTTATCCAGGCTAATATGACCAAAGACAAGGAAAAGTTAATGCAGCTTTTACCGCTCATTAAGGATTTGAGGGGGACATGGGCAGAGGCTTTGAAAAGGATTTAAATGGGAGGATACCTTATGGAGCGACAATCACTGGAAGTTTCTGATAAATTATCCCTATTTGAAGAGCTTTATTCACTCACTGTGGAACAGGGAAAAGCTATAGATAATCGTGACTTTGATGCTTTAACGGCATTGATAGAAAAGAAACAACAGGTCATAAATGCTATAGATTCTATAAATGTTAAGGATGCTATAGATAGGGTATCATCGTCTACAGAGCAATTGAAGGAAATTAAAAACAAAATAAAGACTGCAGATGATATTAACAGGGATAAAATGATCAGTATAGCAAATTTATTGAGTGAAAAATTAGGCGCTATAAAGACAAAAAGGCGACAAATAAAGGCACTATACATGAATATTGGGGATAGCGGTAATTTTCTTGATAAGAGGGGTTGAACCCCTTTTATTTTTTGCCTCGTTGATTCAAAAATAAAATTGTGCTAAACTAAAGACAAAACAAGGGGCAGGAGTGTTGCCATAATGAAAGGTAATAGGTTAAACTGGAATTTAAACAGCAATAATACGGGAGAAATTAAATCTGATATAAATGGTATAAATAAAACATTTGCCAGTACCGTAGATGTCGTAGCTTCCATAGAACTGTTTGAGGAGTATGTATATATAAAGGACTGTTTAAATAAACTGGGTCGTATATATATAGAGGATGAGTTGAGTAATAAATTTTCCTATGTAGAAGATGCTGTAATAGGGTTTAAACAAACCCTGAATATGGAAAGTAGACTTAAAGGCAAAAAAGTCTTTGAGTTTTATCAGGCAAAGAAAAGACTTATGGATTACTATGAGGAGTACAAATTTCTAGCATCTTATGCCCACCATGTATATCGTCTGTGCAGCTACTGGCGTGATAGAAATGATAGATATCACCGTAAATATGACCTGAGAGAGTTTTATAAAAACCTTTCTCTTTCACTAAAAAGGGCTGACGTAGAAACAGTCAAGGATGTGGAACAGGAGATCTTATCTATTATTCCTTTACGAATTACCAAGGATTTTTTTTATAGATATTTGAATAATTCTATATCTGATTTGATAGAGAGGGATCCTGAAGGTGCTGCAGAGATGTTGTATGACATTTATGATATTATATCTATAGATTTTAGTGGAAGTTATGCTTTTGCTGATAATATATATGCAAGAAATATAAAAAGGTACTCAAATATGAACTATAAGGGAATGTCAAAGAGAAAGCTTAGCATATACTGTACAGAGCTTAGAAGATATGCTGTAACACTGGATATGATAAGTGATGTTATCTGGTCTTATATTATGGCCTCCAATCACATAATAATGATTTTGCTTGATTTCGATATGAATTATCGCTCTTTAATCAAGCTGGAACCGGATATAGCAACGGCCTACGAATATGTTTTGAGTTTAAACGATGATGAAGGTGCAGCCATAGAAGGCGGCAGGACGTTATTTTGCCATCTTAGGGAGACCATGTATCGCTGGTATGATGTCTTAAAGAGGTATTCCCAGGTTATAGGTGATATCAGCAGTATGAATACTTCTGAAGATATGGCAGTAGAAGAACTTGTTGACATATTTAATTATTTTTATTATTTCAATGCACTTGCCTTAGAGGATGATGAAATGGAATTTGATGGTAATTATGAGGTTACCCAGGAGGAACTTTATAGTGCTTTTAATGATATAATGTCTGAAATTGATTTTAAACTTAGCTATATGAAACCCGATGAGAGAAAGATAGTTATAAAAGATATATTATCCAATGTTTCACCTGTTTTTAATAATATAGATGAGTTTACAAGTTTTGTAAAAAAGTCCCTGGAGTTTGATACCACTGATGCTGAAAAAGCTTTCAGTATAAAGGGTATAAACGAGATCCTCAAACGGTATAAGCTTCTTGCTTGAAATAGTATATACTATTGTGATATAATTGAGCATATATTGTTTCTGGAGGGCAAAGATGTGTTTAAAGGAATAAAACTATACATTGTGGTTATTGTGGCGGTATCCCTTTTGAGTGTTCTCCTTCTTGGGCTTAGAGTATATACTCAGTATCAGAGTAACAACCTTGAAGGTAGGATAAAGTCCATAGGAGGAGTTAAATCAGTGAGTATTGTGAGGGATAAGGTCTCAGAGAAAATTTTTGTGGATATAGATAAAAGTGCGGATCTTCAGGAGATATATTTAGATGTTAAAAGAGAGGTAAACAGGGATACGCCTCAGGCAGAGATAATAATTCAGGATATAAAGGGTCATGACTACAAAAAGGTTAAGGAGGCTTTTGATATAATTTCTTTTGATATATTTGAATCCAAGGTTAATGGCGATTTTAAAGAGATGAGGGACGATATACAAGTAGATTTAGCGATGACTGGTGTTAGTTATACCCTTAGAATTGATGAGGATAATATATATCTGACCCTTCTGTATGGCGATAGTGCGCTCTACAGAATCATAAACTACTCGGAGGCGGCAAGGGGGAATTTGCGATGATTAGAGAGATATTGCTTGGTTCAGCGGTAGCGATAGCTGTATTTTTGGCAATCCTTGGGTTTGATATAACCCCTATTATATTCATAGGAGGTATGCTTTTTGTGCTGAATTATCTTTTGGAAGGAAAGATGGGCGGAGGTCTTAAAACAACAAGTGTGCCTCATACTGTTACCTTTGACGATATTGGAGGCCAAAATTCCGCAATTAGAGAACTTAAGGAGGCACTTGATTTCATCATTCACGATGAAGAGGTTAAAAGACTTGGGATAAGGCCCCTGAAAGGGATACTGCTCTGGGGACCACCCGGGACAGGCAAGACTCTTCTAGCAAAAGCTGCAGCTTCATATACTGATTCGGCTTTTGTGGCGTCATCAGGCAGTGAATTCATAGAGGTATATGCCGGAGTGGGGGCTCAGAGGGTTAGAAGGCTCTTTGACATAGCGAGGGATGAAGCTATAAAGCAGGGGAAAAAAGGAGCTGTGGTGTTTATTGATGAGATTGAGATAGTTGGTGTAAAGAGGGGTAGAAACGAAGGACATATGGAATATGATCAGACTTTGAATCAGCTTTTAGTTGAAATGGATGGGATAAACCCGAATGATGATATAAAAATACTGGTTATAGCTGCAACCAATAGAATGGATATGCTTGACGAGGCACTTTTGAGGCCAGGCCGTTTTGACAGACAGGTAAGAGTTGACCTGCCTGATAAGAAGGGTCGTTTGGATATTTTGAAAATACATTCCAAAGGGAAGCCGCTGGCATCAGATGTGGACCTTGAGAAGATTGCACAGGACACATTTGGTTTTTCAGGTGCTCATTTAGAGGCTCTTATGAATGAAGCTGCTATCCTTGCCATGAGAGATAAGTCCAGCGTAATTACTCAGAAACATCTCACGGAGGCTGTGGATAAGGTGATAATGGGAGAAAAGCTTGACAGGAGGCCAACGCCTGAAGAGCTAAAGAGGGTGGCCATTCATGAGACGGGACACGCAGTAGTCATTGAGACACTCACCCCAGGCAGTGTTGCCAATATCACCATAGCACCCAGAGGTAACGCCTTGGGATTTGTACGGCAGACGGAGAAGGACGATCATTATCTTTATACCAAAGAAGAACTGGAAGAACAGATAATGATATGCTTAGGTGGAGCGATGGCAGAGGAGATAATTTTAAACAGCAGAAGTACAGGTGCCGCTAATGACTTTGAGCAGGCAATAAAGTATGCTAAGGATATTATATATTCAGGAATGTCAAGACTGGGGATAATAAGCAAGGATGACCTGCCGAAAAAAGAACTGAGCATTACTGTTTCAGAAATTATCAAGGAACTTGAAGGGCATGTTAAAAATATAATCGAAAGAAATAAAGATATTATTTTAAGCCTTGCAGATATTATTTTGAGGGAGGAGACCATTTCGGGAGAATTATTGAGGAGTTCCCTTGCAGGCGTGGCTGCTTAAGGCTTATTCAGTAAAGACGGAGCAGATCCGTCTTTTTTTATACCCATCAGTTTTCTGTTTTAGCATATGAGGCACATTAATATAACGAGTTATGTCCCTAAGCATTTAATTTTTCATATAAAACTATTTGATATTAAAAATATTTTATTGTATAATAACATATCATTAGAAGTATTCATAAGGAGATGAGACAGCATGGATAAGGAAAACAATCAAATAAATAATTTTACGGAAGGTAGTATACCAAAGCATCTCTTGTCTTTTTCGATACCGTTATTTCTGGGAAACATATTGCAGGCACTTTATAATACGGTAGACAGCATATGGGTTGGCAGGTTTTTAGGGCCACAGGCTTTAGCCGCTGTGTCTGTGAGCTTTCCCATTATATTTGTGCTGGTTGCGCTTGTTACCGGTATTACTATGGCTACTACTGTAATGGTAGCACAATATGTAGGAGCCAAAAAGATTGATATGGTAAAGAAAACAGTAGGAAACTCGCTTTTTTTACTCATCATAGCGTCTATTGTAGCCTCTACAACAGGGATATTGCTTAACAGGACGCTCTTGAGGCTCATTAATACCCCAGAAGAAATCCTTCCTATGGCTTCAGGGTATGCACGCATAATCTTTATGGGGTTTATATTCATGTTTGGGTATAACATGACCAGTGCTATTTTGATGGGTCTGGGTGACTCTAAGACACCGCTTAGGTTTCTCTTTTATTCTACAATGATAAATATAGTACTTGATCCCATAATGATATTTGGTCTTGGTCCGATACCTAAAATGGGAATACAAGGAGCTGCAATAGCTACAATTTTATCTCAGGCCATATCTTTTGTTCTTGCTTTGAGGTATCTTGATAGAAATGAGCATGTCATAAGCTATAAGTTGCGTGATATAAGGTATGATAGGGAGCTGACAAGACTTACTATAAAAATTGGTCTTCCGGCAGGTATACAGCAAACTGTTGTAGCTCTGGGGAATACACTGATTATGTCTATTGTGAATAGTTTTGGTGTAAATGTGGTAGCGGCTTTTAATGCGGCACAAAAATTAGATTCTTTTGCTTTTATGCCATCAATGTCAATAGGAATGGCTTCCTCCACCTTGACAGGACAAAATATGGGTGCAGGTAAAACGGAAAGGGTTAAGGAGGTTGCCAGGTGGTCTGAGATTATTGCTGTTTTAATTACAGGTATAATTTCAGTTGTCTTTTTACTTGTACCGGATAAATTGCTGTTGCTCTTTACTACTGACAGGGAAGTGCTAAACTTGGGGGCGCAATGTTTGAGAACTCTGGCTATAGCCTATGTTCCATTTGGACTGATGTGGGTCTTTAACGGTATAATAAGAGGAGCTGGGGATACTATTATAACAATGATAATTTCTATTATCTCACTGTGGGTTGTAAGGCTTCCACTTTCCGCATACCTGTCAAAGACGGGTTTGGCCCAAAATGGTATCTGGGTTGGCATGTCGAGTGGTTCTATTTTAAGTGCAATCTTGAGCTATGCATATTATAGGTCTGGAAGGTGGAAAAGAAGAGCTATTGTAAGAAGTTCTTCAGGCGACGAGACACTGGAAAATGTCGATGACGTTGACCTGAATTTTCAGTAGTGAGGTAAAGGTATATGGTAATTGGAGATTTAAATAATGAGTTTAGTACATTTTTTATAAACTGCAGTACCTGGTTCCGTGAGCTTACCAGAGAGTCACTCAATGAGCTCGGGATAACATCAGGCCAATATAAATTATTGCACATAATAAAAAAGAGTCAGCCTTGCAGAATGAGCGAGCTCAGTGACAACATACATGTAAGTTGTGGCAGTGCCACTGTTATGGTGAACAAATTGGTAGAGATGGGTCTTACTGAAAGAATGGATTCCCCTAAAGATAGAAGGGTAATATATATAAAATTGACAAAAGCAGGTGAGTCACTGATAGATGAACACAAGAGGATATTTAACGAGATACTGAAAAGAAGACTGACCAAACTGACTGAAGAGGAACAAAAAATACTTCTTGACAATGTAAGAGAATTAAATCATTTACTGGAGAAATTTTTGTAGGGGGGATAACTAAATATCCCCCTAAAAATATTCATTTATTATTTCAAAAACATCCTTATCTATTAAAAGATTTCCATACTCATTCAGTATTCCAGAAGAGATGCTGGTTTTTATTCCATATTCGTCCAGGATGGCCTGGGCCTTTTTGGTAAGATAGCCGTTCAATGAAAGTATATATTTGTTATGGTATTTGTACAGGCTGCTTTCTCCAGAGAATAATCCATCTATTTCCTTGGAGAGAATAACTAAGTCATCAAAGGTGTCAAAGGCATAATAGTTATCGAGGTAGCTCTTTGGCGGCTTGCTGGAAAGCCATAGAGGTTTTGAATTGGGGATACGGGTAACCACAATGACAAAACTGTCATAGGAAACTGGAGCAACCTCTACTATAAGCTTGGCATTATCTACATCAAAACTCTCTTCGATGTAAGCTTCATACAACAGCTCCCAGAAAAGTGATTGGGCTTTTGTGTTATCATAATATAACTCATTTATATCTATGTTTTTTTTCTTTAAATCTGCGGCGGTTATTAGGATTCTAATCTTGTTTTCATTTATTTTTTCTATTTTCATCCCGCCCACCTCCAAACAAATGGTTCTCAAATATTTTATGTAATCATTTTTGTTATTATCCATTATAGCACACAACGGTATTTTTTCATAGGAAACAGTATAAAAGATACAGGCTGTTTATGTAAAATTTTTTATTTATGGGTTAGTTTTTGTTTGTGAAGTAATATAGCAGCAGGATTTCAGTCCTACTGCTACTATGCTGTGACCATTCGAGAACTTTTAGAGCTTTTTATTATCTCATCTATTTCATATCCATTGAGAGAGTTTGCTTCTAATAATTTATTAACTATTTTATCCAGCAGGTTTTTGTTCTTTTCTAATATAGCCAGTGTCTCTTTGTAGCACATGTCTATTATTTTATTTACCTCTCTATCTATTTCTTCACTGTATCGAGTGTTTTGGCCGTCGTATACCCTTTTGCCTATATCACTCATGCCGTATGAGGTAATCATGGTAAGTGCTATTTGAGTAACTTCTTTGAGGTCATTTTGAGCTCCTGAGGACACGTCTTTGAAGATAAGTTCTTCAGCAGCCCGTCCACCAAGGAGTACACACATTCTATTGAGAAGCTGGGTTTTGGTTTCAAGGAAGTTATCCTCATTTGGGAGATTTAATACATAACCTAAAGCATGACCCCTTGGGACGATAGATATTTTGCTAATGGTATTTACTTTTAACAAATTTGAAATCAGAGCGTGGCCTGCTTCGTGGTATGCTACTATTAGCTTTTCCTTCTCAATCACATAAGCGTTTTTCTTTTCTATGCCTGCGATAACCCTCTCGATGGCCTCATTAAATTCGTCACAACCTATGCGTTTTTTACCTCGTCTTACCGCCAATATGGCAGCTTCGTTGGCAATACTGGCCAGATGAGCACCCGTCATACCAAATGTTTTCATGGCCAGTTCCTTTAAATCCACATCTGGTTCCAATGGTTTATTTTTAGTATGAACTCTTAATATTTCCTCTCTTGCCCGTAGGTTTGGATGACCAATGAATATGTGTCTGTCAAATCGGCCAGGCCTCAAGAGCGCCTCATCCAAAAGGTCAAGCCTGTTTGTTGCCCCTATGACAATCACTGCCTCATCATTAGAATTAAAACCATCCATTTCCACAAGAAGCTGGTTTAAGGTTTGGTCTTTTTCAGAGTTGTTGTCAACATTTCTTCTGCTGCCAACAGCATCTATCTCATCAATAAATATTACACTGGGGGCAGTTTTTCTGGCCTTCTGAAACAAAGCCCTTATCCTGCTGGCACCTACACCTACATACTTTTCCACAAATTCGGAGCCACTTACAGGATAAAAAGCGGCCCGTGTTTCGCCTGCCATGGCACTGGCAAGCAGCGTCTTACCTGTACCGGGAGGGCCGTAAAAGATTATACCCTTAGGGAACTTTGCCCCCATGGCCCTGTACTTTTGTGTATTGTTCATGTAATCTACTATATCCTGAAGCTCTTCAATAACCTCGTCCAGGCCTGCAACGTCTTTGAATGTGGTAGAGGGTCTATTTTGCTCTTTTTCTTTGCCTTTAGTCCCCGGCACGGTTACAGGCGAGAGTTCTCTATCATCATAAAACATAAGATAAAAAAAGGAGATAGCAAATACTACCAGTAAAATCAACACCCAGATCATAGATATTCCCTACTTTCAAATACTGTTTGCATAAGTATTTTTTTATAATATTGCATATTATATTCATTAAATAATTTTGTAATTTATGGGTAAAGAGTATAAAGTCACATGAAGAGGAATAAATTTATTAGAGAATGGAGGGATGGTATGCGTATAATCTACATAGAATGGGGCAAATTGATCAAGGTCTGTATAGTATTTGTGCTTGTAGGTGTTTCCCTTATATATTACAATGGGTTATACACAGGCATCATATCTGTGTTTGCACCACAGAGAGAGATTCCCATATACTGTGTTGATACACCCCAGAAGAAGGTAGCGATAACCTTTGACGCCAGCTGGGGCGCTGAAAATACGGCTAAAATTTTAGATATACTCGACCATTATAACGCAAAAGCTACATTTTTTCTTGTGGGGATATGGGTGGATGATCATCCTGACATGGTAAAGGAGATAGCGAGAAGGAAGCATGAGATTGGTAACCATTCTACCTCTCACCCGCATATGAACAGCCTTTCTGAGTCTGAAATTGAAAAGGAGCTTACCATTACAACAGAAAAAATTAAGGCTTTAACCGGCAAGGACGTAAAGATATTCAGGCCTCCATTTGGGGAATATAACAACAGGGTTGTATTGACAGCTAAAAGGCTCGGTTATTATGTTATTCAGTGGGATGTGGATTCATTGGACTGGAAAGGCCTATCTGCCGATGCTATGGCTGACAGGATTTTACCAAAGGTTAAAGAAGGCTCTATAGTTTTATTTCACAATGATGGTGAGCATACCCCTGAGGTACTGCCGACCGTATTGAATGAGCTTAAAGAAAGAGGTTATAGCTTTGTGACTGTGTCCGAGTTAATATACAAGGACAACTACTATATAGATCATCGGGGAATGCAACATTTACAAAGTAACAACTTACAATGATATATGAAATTGTTGGTATTGCATAGTATATTTAAGTACATACTGTTATATCATAAGGGTTTACAACGTCGTTTAGGATATAAACGAATGGTGGCCGAATAGGCAAGTCGACAAAATGCGGCTTGATCTGTATAATCATGTTATCACTATGACCTTAAACAAGGGGGTGTTAGCATGATAAGGGCCACTACTTTTTTGATTGTTTTTTTCTTCGCAGTTTCCCTTATCTTTTTGGTGGGAATACAACCAGTGGATGCCGCCACCAGGGTGCACGTGGTAAGCAAGGGTGAAACCCTTTATGAGATAGCGAGCTGGTATGGCACGACAGTGAATGCCATAAAACAGGCAAACAACTACTGGAGTGACATCATAAGGCCAGGCCAGAAGCTCATAATACCTGCAAGCACATCGAATTCATCAGGCAGCAGAGTGCACGTGGTGAGCAAGGGTGAGACTCTTTATAAGATAGCGAGCTGGTATGGCACGACAGTGAATGCCATAAAACAGGCAAACAACTACTGGAGTGACATCATAAGGCCAGGCCAGAAGCTTATAATACCAACCGGGGCATCAGGTTCACACGGAAGCGCTTCCACGCTTTCGTCAAGAGACTGGTCGGGAAGACTGAGTCGTAGTGACATATATTTACTGGCTAAACTTATTTATGCGGAAGCGAGGGGTGAACCTTATGAAGGTCAGGTAGCGGTAGGAGCTGTTGTGTTGAATAGGATTAAGAGCCCTGATTTTCCAAACACGGTGGCTGGAGTAATCTATCAGCCCTTAGCATTTACAGCAGTAAGTGACGGCCAGATATACTTAGAACCGGATTCCACTGCGTTAAAGGCAGCAGAGGATGCAGCAAGCGGATGGGACCCAAGCGGAGGAGCACTGTATTACTATAACCCTGCTATGGCACAATCAAAGTGGATATGGTCAAGGCCGGTTATTAAAAAGATTGGTAATCATGTCTTTGCAAAATAAGGAGCTGTCTGTGTGATGGCTCCTTATCCTTTTACATATAATCGATTATATATGCGTATTATAATATTCACAGGGGTGACAAACAGGAAATTACATTTTAGAAGAGAGATGGGTATACTATGGCTATTATCTCTGTAGTAGGTAGAGGCGGGAAGACAACAATTAAGACAATGATAGAAAATGTACTTGATGATGTTGAGGTATATGAGGGTGTTGCAAATAAGGATTGTGACCTGATTGTAATGGCGGGCATGGCCAGGCCATTTAAGAAGGAGGTCATCCATTTTCCTCATGCCTTTAAGATGATAGTTAATGCAGATGTAAACTACAGGCTGAAAGTGCCTTATGCGAGTGAGGTTGTAGACTACGGATTCAGCAGAAAGGCTACAGTAACGGCATCCAGTGTGATTCAGGAAGACTGGAGCCAAACATTTACATGCTGCATACAGAGAAGTTTTAACGCAATAAACGGTAGTCATGTTCAGCCAAGAGAGTTTAAAGTGCATATAAATGTGCCTGGTAAATATAACATTTATAATACCTTAGCGTCAATAACGGTCCTTTTATTGTTAGACACCAAAGATGAAATAATATCAGACACGTTATCAAAATTAAAATTTGTTGGAAATATGGAAAAACTATATGATGGAGAATTCAGTGTGATATATAACAAGATAAGCAATCCCTATCAGCTTTTTTCCGTTCTTGAAAGTCTGAGTGAAAATGAATTTAATAATTTATATATAATAACAGATAGTTTTAACTGTAAAAGTTATGGCTTCATTAAAAAGATAGCTGACATATTGAGGGAATGGTATCAGATATATAGTTATACTATTTGTATGCAGAATGACAATTGCACAGCATACCTGAAGAGGCTTCTTCAAAGTTATGGCATAGAATGTTTGTCTGACGAATGTGGGGAAGCAATTAGAGGTATACTAAACCGCATTGGAAAAGGGGACATGGTTTTACTTTTAGGCGATAACAATGTCATTAAGAAACCATGGGCCGATTTTTTTAATATTGAGAAAGAATAAGGTATATTTGTATGCTCCCTTTAATATTATTATCATTAGAAACTTACGATTGAAAGGGAGAGTGTAAAATGCTAGGGAGCGTTGTAAATACTAATGTGGCCAATATCAGTGGTTCTATTGCCTCCGATTTTGAATTCAGTCATGAGATTTATGGGGAACAGTTTTATAATTTTTTTATTGATGTGCCAAGATTGTCCAATACATGTGATCGTCTGCCTGTCATGGTATCTGAAAGACTGTTGGATGGTATCAATATAAACATAGAGAGCAGGGTGGCTATCACTGGACAGATACGTTCCTATAATCGAGTTAATAGTGATGGAAAGGGTCACCTTTTGCTTTCGATATTTTGCAAAGATATAAAGAACTCTACAGAGGAAGATAAAATTAAAAATCCCAATGATATTTTCTTAGATGGATATCTGTGTAAGAAACCAATATACCGAACCACACCCTTTGGCAGAGAGATATGTGATATCTTGTTGGCTGTAAACAGGATGTATAATAAATCTGATTACATACCGTGCATAGCGTGGGGTAGAAATGCAAGGTTTTGCGAGAGGCTAAGTGTAGGTACTCATGTCAGGATATGGGGTAGATTTCAAAGCAGGGAATATCAAAAAAGGTTAGATGACGAAAATGTTATAACAAGGATTGCCTATGAGGTTTCTATCTCCAAAATGGAAAAATTGGATTAATATGTTATAATATAAATAAAATATAGCGATGTGAGGTGTAGCTTATGAAAAAGGGATTGGTGCAGGTATATACAGGGAACGGCAAGGGGAAAACCACAGCGGCTATTGGAGTAGGTGTAAGGGCTGTTGGAAGAGGGTACAAAGTTGCTATGATTCAGTTTTTAAAATCCATGGATACAGGAGAACTTAGGTCTTTGGAGAGGATTTCAAATGACTTTAAGGTATATCGTTTTGAGGAGGCTTCAAAGTTTTTTTGGGAGGCCAGTGATGAGGAAAAAGAGATAATGCGAAGATGCGAACATAAGGCCTTCGAGTTTGCAAAGGAGCTTTGTGCCAAAGGCGAAATAGATATACTTATCCTTGATGAGATAATGCTTGCAATGTATAACAAGCTTTTGACGGTTGATGAGGTTTGTGAGTTCTTGAAGAGTAAACCAGATAATATCGAGGTTATACTTACCGGACGGTATGCTCCACAGGAGATACTGGATCTTGCCGATCTTGTTACGGAAATGAAACCCATAAAGCATCCTTTTGAAAAGGGTATACCTGCCAGGGAAGGGATAGAGTTTTAAGGAAATAGGCCGACTGACGGCCTATTTTCTTAAGTCTTCCATGAGTTTTGTCTTACCTTCTGTTTTTTCATCCACTTCTTTTATAACTTTTGCAGGGCTTCCTGCAACTACAACACGCGGTGGCACATCATGGGTAACAACAGATCCAGCGGCAACTACAGCACCATCACCCACAGTAACTCCCTCTAAGATAACAGCATTGGCACCAACGAGGACGTTATCTCCAATTTTTACTGGACTGGCGCTAGGTGGTTCAAGCACACCGGCTATCACTGCTCCTGCACCTATATGACAATTTTTACCTATTATTGCCCTCGCTCCTATGACGGCGTTCATATCAATCATGGTAGCTTCACCTATTTTACTACCTATATTTATCACAGCACCCATCATAATTACAGCATTTTTGCCTATGATTACCTTTTCTCTTATTATTGCCCCAGGTTCAACTCTTGCATCAAGCTCTGATATATCCAATAACGGTAGGGCTGAATTTCTCCTGTCAATTTCTAGATAATAGTCTTTTATCTTCTCACTATAATCATCCAACAATTTTTTCACATCGGAGAGTTCGCCAAAAAGAATCCATAGCTTTCCTTCTCCAAATGTCCTTACGTTGTCAGATGTTATACCATGTAAGTCTCCATTAACGTAGGCCTTTACTGGAGTTTTTTTTCTGGCCAGGCCTATGTACCTGGCCAGCTCGTATGCATCCATTTCCATCAACTCATGCCTCCTCTAAAAGGTCTTTCATGCTATAAAGTCCAGGTACCTTATTTACTATAAACTCAGCAGCTCTTATTGCTCCTATTGCAAAGATATCTCGCGAAAGAGATGTGTGCTTAATTTCAATCATTTCTCCTTCACCTGCAAAGATAACCGTGTGTTCACCGATAATACTTCCCCCCCTTATGGAGTGAATGCCAATCTCATTTTTTTCTCTACTTTCATGACCGTATCTTCCGTATTTCAGTATATTTTTTTCAGGAGTATTATCCCGTATGGCTCTGGCAAGCATTATAGCAGTACCGCTGGGTGAATCCATTTTCTGGTTATGATGGGCCTCAACTATCTCTACATCAAAATTTCTTAACAATCTGGCAGCTAAAGAGACAAGACTTTCTGTGGCTGCTACGCCTATTGATGTATTGAAAGATTGAAAAACAGGTATAATCTTTGAAGCATCATTGATGGCAGCCATTTCGTCGTCAGTAAAGCCTGTGGTACATATTACAAGTGGAAGTTTCTTTTTTACAGCGCTTTCTAAAAGCCCGGTGACCGCAGAGTGGTTAGAAAAGTCTATGCAGACATCGGCTTTCTCTTTTACCTCATTGAGATTATGATATATGGGTATATCTAACATGGCATTACTTCTGCTTATTCCTGCAACTACCTTGTGCTCTTTGCCTTCTGATATTATCCTGTACAGGGTCTTACCCATCTTTCCGCTTATACCTTGTATTATTATCTTTAGCATATATACACCTCTCTATCAGCTGACTGTAAACCCGTATTCTGTGAGCCTTGATTTTAGGATCTCTAAATTCTTGGGTTCCATAGTAGTGAGAGGCAACCTTAAGGGGCCCACATTCATACCAATGAGGTTCATGGCAGTTTTTATTGGTATAGGGTTTACCTCTATAAAGAGAGACTTATTTAGTGGATTTAGCTTTAACTGCAGATCTTTGCTCTTTTTTATATTGCCCTCTAAGAAGCTTACAGCCATATCATGCACATCTTTTGGAAGAATATTTGCCGTAACGGATATGACACCTAATCCACCTAAAGCCATGATAGGCACCACTTGATCATCGTTACCGGAATATATTGCGAAATCCTCACCACAGAGCCTTGCCACTTCGGCTATCTGACTGATATCTCCACTGGCCTCCTTTACACCCACAATATTTGGATGTTTTTTAAGTTCGGCTAAAGTTTGTGGCATTATATTGAGGCCGGTTCTTCCTGGTACATTATATATGATGATTGGGATGTGTACTGAATCTGCTATTTTTGTAAAATGCTCTATAAGCCCCCTTTGTGTTGTCTTATTATAGTATGGTGTTATCACCAGTAAAGCGTCAGCCCCTAGTCTTTCAGCCTCTATGCTCATCTCTATGCTGTGTCTCGTGTCATTAGAGCCGGTGCCAGCAATGACAGGTATTTTCTTGTTTATTTTATTCACTGTATATTTAATTACCTCATTCTTTTCTTCATCGGTCATCGTTGATGCCTCTCCGGTAGTACCACATGCTATGATGGCATCAGTGGAATTTTTTAGATGAAAATCTAATAATTTATCCAGTACCTCAAAATTTACACCATCTTTGGTAAAAGGTGTTACCAGTGCTACGCCTGATCCCTTAAATACGGCCATGGACTAATCCCTCCTTTACTAATAATTCAGCAATCTGTACTGCATTGGTGGCTGCACCTTTTCTTACATTATCTGCAACCACAAACATATTAAGTCCATAATCCACAGTATCATCTCTTCTTATCCTTCCCACATATACCTCGTCATGGCCAGAAGCAATGGTTGCCAGGGGATATATCCTGTTTTGAGGATCGTCCATAACAACCACACCTGGTGCGGAAGACAATAGACTTCGCACCTCGTCTAAGTCAAAGTCTTTGTAGAACTCAACATTGATAGACTCGCTGTGGCCATTTTCTACAGGTACTCTTACTGTGGTAGCCGTAACTTTGATCCTATCATCGTTCATTATCTTTTTGGTCTCATTTACCATCTTCATTTCTTCCTTAGTATAGCCATTGTTTAAGAAATCATCTATGTGCGGTAGGCAGTTATTGTATATAGGATAGGGGAACTGTTTTGGCTTTTCACCATTCATGGTCCCTTTTAGGTCGTCTACTCCTTTCTTCCCGGCTCCTGATACTGCCTGATAGGTGGACACCACAACCCTTTTTATTCTATAGATGTCATGCAGCGGCTTTAAAGCTACAACCATTTGTATAGTAGAACAATTCGGGTTAGCTATGATACCGTTGTGCCATTTTATGTCATTTGGATTTACCTCAGGTACTACCAATGGGACTTTTTTATCCATCCTCCATTGGCTGCTGTTATCTACCACAATGCACCCTTTTGATGCTGCTATGGGAGCAAATACCTTGCTGGTTGAGGCACCGGCAGAAAAAAGAGCTATATCTATACCCCTGTCAAATGAATCCTCTTTTAGTTCTTCTACGCTGTATAGTTTACCCTTAAACTCCAAGAGTGTGCCCTCTGATTTCTTACTAGCAAAAAGATACAGGTTTTTTATTGGGAAATTTCTTTCCTCCAATACCTTTATAAATGTCCTACCTACCATTCCCGTTGCTCCTACTACTGCTACATTGTACATAAAACTCCTCCTTATAATGAAAATAACTAGCCTCTAAGCTAGTTGGCAGTTTATGGCAATATAATCCTGTAGCAAGCTACAATAAACCACCAGATAGCTCTCCATCATAATACTATGATGACAGTACCAGGACTGTTAATCCTGGTCCCAGGCACCAGTTTGAGGATAACTGATCCTTCGGCACTGACTCCTTTCAATACCCATCATAGGATTCCTCCACCTCCGAATATTTACTCTTAGACAGTGCGACCTCTATCTGTTATCTTTTATTAATATATTATCGTTTAAATTATTCTGTGTCAAATTTTAATTTTAAATTATTCCATATAGCCATGTATGTTATTAAAATAATTCTGCAGTGGCAAACATCACCGGGTATCTGGTAAAAACATCAGGATAAATTGACGCGTGGAAATCAGGTGAATATGCACTTGATGAAACTCAAACACTGACAATTATAGAGCATCTTGAGCAACGGCTGTGGTTCTATTGACACGTATGTAATAATGGCTTATTACAGCAACTCAGTATTATAATAGTATCATCCATCCCCCTGCTATAGTAAGTATCACCCCAGTTATCCTGCCTTGTACATTTTCTTTTAAAATCAAAGATCCCAAGGTAACACTTATTATAGTTGAGAGCATAGAGAGAGGCTCAGCCACACTCACCTCGATGGTTCTGATGGCAACTAAAAGAAATAAATATGTAAAGGCATTGGTGAATCCACTGGCTATGGAATACAAAGTCTTATTCTTGAGAATGCCAACTATATCCTTTAGCCTCCCATTAAGTAATAGATAGATAAGCATTATCAATGCAACAAACACATAAACCGTAAATGAATAAAGCATAGGACTTGCAATGTTTCCTGCCTCCTTGTCAATAATCCTGCCGTTTGCCACAAGGAAGCTATATATAAGCATATACAAGCAAGACCTGTCATATATGATGGCTCTCAGCGACTTTATAAAATTGCCCTCCTGCTTTAGGGTTGATGTGCCGTAGAAAATCAGTATTATTCCCAGCACCTTAAAAAATGTAAACTTTTCATGTAAAAAAAGTACTGATAATACAAAGAGAAAGAATATGCTGAGGTTACCAATTGGTGTAACGAGAGATATTTCCCCTATATTTAAAGACTTAAAGTAAAAGATGTTGGCCAAAGAGTATAATAACCCACTAGAAAAAGCAAATAGCAAAAAAGTATAGTTATCCGGTGATTCACCAATAGCGAACGGCAGTAAAAAAAGAGCTCCAAGACCAAAAAATACAAAGACACCCTCCACATTATCACCATCATTGCCCAGACCCTTTACGATTAATCTTTCCATGCCAAGTAGTATTATTCTTCCAGCCAAAGCTAAGTATGCCATAGACATCCCCCTTCTTTTAAATATTATTTATTCTCCAGAGACGTTATTTCTCCTCTTTCTTATTTAAATAAATTTATAGAAAAGGGTTCAAACAACGCCTGATATTAGAAGGTATCCTTGTCATTTTTTGTTTTAAATAGTATAATCGGATTAGATGTTGTCAACGGGTTGGGAGTAAAATAGGGAGTGGATAATATGATTAAAAATATTTATAGCCGACTGGTGATTTTTATTATTTTTCTTGTAGTTTTAAGCATTGGAGCATCTGGGTACTATAGCTACTATTTAAATAATAATGCTATAATAACCCAGTTAAAAAATGAAGAAAACTCAGTTCTAAATGTCTCTGGTTATTATATGGACAGTCTTTTGGCAAACTATGAACATCAGCTAAACCAATTTACAGCGTCTGATGTTGCTCAGAACATTGATGGCATGAAAGAAAATGAAGAGCAGATATTAAACTACCTGAGCAACTACATAAAGACAATTCCTAATGCGGTTAACATTTATATCAGTACTTCAGACGGCAGATTGTATCTTTATCCTTCGCAAGATCTTCCAGCAGACTATAACCAAAGACAAAAGGACTGGTATAACCAGGCAAGCTCTGCCTCAGGGAAAATTATTTGGACAGATGTCTATAAAGATGCAGTGAGCAATAAAAGCGTGGTTACTGTTGCAAAGCAGATAAAAGATAATACTGGGAACGTTATAGGTGTTGCTGGAATAGGTATAGACTTAAGTTCTCTCTCTGATAATCTTAGCAATATTAAGGTTGGCAATACTGGCTATGTATTTCTTATTGATAGAAATGGAATAGTCATAGCTCATCCAGACAAATCAAATCTTGGCATAGATGTGAATCAGTACGATTGGGGGAAAAAGATACTTGCAGATGGGGAAAACGGTTCGTTGGACTACAGCTTTAATGATATTAGTAAATATGCTACATATAAAACCATAGATAGAGTTGGTTGGAAAATAGTGGCCACACTTCCATATAATGAAATCATAGCCTCATCTTCCAGTATCCTTCGAGGTTCAATGCTATCTGGTAGCATATTCATGCTGATAGGTGTACTGGTGGCGTTCCTTATTGCAAGAAGTATTATAGGTCCTATTAATAGGCTCAATAAGTCACTGTCGTATGTTGAAAATGGGGATTTTTCCCATAAGACAGGTGTGAAGTCAAAAGATGAAATAGGCCTGCTTGCATCATATTTTGATAAGGCCATTGAGAGTGTAAGGACACTGGTGATAGATATTCGCAATATCGCTGAAAATGTAAAAAAGGAGATGGAAACACTATCCTTTTCTGTATCCCAAACTGTAGGTGTTACTGAAGAGATATCAAAAGCAGTGGAAGATGTAGCATCTGGTGCCTCTGCACAGGCTTCAGATATTCAAGAGGTAAGCAGCGTGGTTGAGGAACTTTCAAAAAGTATAGGTCGAGTTAAAGAAGCAGCGGAAGAAGTGTCTATGCTGTCCCATGATTCTCTCCTTTTAAGCCAGGAAGGCAAAAAGATTGTAGATACCTTGGTGGAAAGAAATTGGGAAAATGTAGAAGCAAACAGAAATGTGTTAAAGTCTATTAATGAACTCAATGAGCGCTCTCAAAGAATTGGTGACATCATCAAAACAATCAACGCTATAGCAGATCAGACAAACCTGTTATCATTAAATGCTGCCATAGAAGCTGCGCGTGCTGGAGAAGCAGGCAGAGGATTTGCTGTTGTAGCTGAAGAGATACGTAAGCTCGCAGAACAGTCCTCAAAAGCAGTTTTGCAGGTTCAGGAACTTATTGGTGGTATTGAGGAGAATATAAATGACAGCGTGGCTAATTCCGAGGTGGCTAAAAGAATAAATGAGGGGTTAACAGATAGTGTAAAGAATACGTCCAGTGCCTTTGCGATGATATCCGGGTCTCTTGAGAAGGCTATGGAGTCTATTGAAAAAGTTATCAACATGATGGATGAGATGAATAGACTTAGAGAAAGGGTAGTGGAGGCTGTAGAAAATATATCTGCAGTCTCTGAGGAAACAGCAGCGTCATCAGAGGAGGTCTCTGCTTCTGCTGAGGAACAAAATGCCAGTTTAGAGGGAATAGATATATCGCTGCAGCAGTTAAAGGAAATGACAGCTAAACTGTTTGAGGCAATATCGCAATTTAAGGTTTGATCCCCGGCTTATGCCGGGTTTTTGTGTTATAATATATTACTAGAGGTGTTGAAAATGGACAATATCAAAAAGGCATGTGAACTTATTATAAATGCAAAATATTGTCTTGCTTTAACAGGCGCGGGTATATCCACAGAAAGTGGAATTCCAGACTTTAGAAGTCCTGGGACAGGACTATGGGAAAAAATGGATCCAATGGAGGCCCTATCCACTGATGTTTTGTACGGTAATCCAGAAAAATTTTATAGAGAAGGTTTTAACATTCTCCGCGGTATGCGAGATGTTCAGCCGAATACTGCACATCGTGTCTTGGCATGGTTAGAAGAATGTGGGTATATAAAAGGTGTAATTACACAGAATATAGATAACCTGCATCAAAAGGCCGGTTCAAAGAAAGTATATGAGGTTCATGGCAATACAAGGACCTGTCATTGTACTAGATGTAAATCGAATTTTGATTTTCAAGAGATGGAAAGACAGATAGATAGTGGCGTTAAAGTGCCAAAATGTGAAAAGTGTGGTGCTATGTTACGACCTGATGTGGTTATGTTTGGAGATCCAATGCCGCGTGATTTTGATATTGCCATAAAGGAAGCTGAAAAATGTGATGTCTTGTTGGTGATTGGCTCAAGCCTGGAGGTGGCACCTGTTTGCCATATTCCGGGAATGGTTCCTCATTTAATTATAATAAATCTGTTGCCGACTCCATATGATAAATATGCGGATGTGGTTTTTCATGAAAAAGCCGGTGTGGTTATGGACAACATAAGAGAAACCATACAGAATTCTTAAATTTGATTGACCAGTAGCGATTAATGTGATATCATGGATATGTCGATAGTAATCGATTAATTTATAAGTTGGAGGTAAAAGCATGAAAGGTAAGGTAAAGTGGTTTAATTCTGAGAAGGGGTACGGCTTCATTGAGAGAGAAGGAGGCCCTGATGTATTTGTACACTTCTCAGCGATAAGCATGGATGGGTTCAAGACATTGGAAGAAGGACAGGCAGTAGAGTTTGAGATAGTCGAAGGTGCTAAAGGCCCTCAGGCCACCAATGTTACTGTTATAAACGCCTAAACTTCCGAAAATCAACCCTAACACAAAACCTGTGTTAGGGTTTTTTAATAAAAATGGAGGTTGTAAAATGAGTGATTATATAGTGAATGCTCTGGCTATGGATGGCAAGATTCTTGCCTATGCGTCAACGACAAAAGATGCAGTTGATGAAGCAAGAAAACTGCACAATTTGAGTCCAGTAGCATGTGCTGCCCTGGGTCGTGCTCTGACAGCAGCAGGGATGATGGGTAAAATGTTAAAAACAGAAAGGGGCAGCATTACAATACAGATAAACGGAGGGGGTCCTCTTAATGGTATTGTAGCATGCTCGGACTCTGATGCAAATGTTAAGGGTTATGTAAATGCCCCTGATGTATATATACCATTAAGACATGATGGCAAGCTTGATGTAGGGAGTGCAGTTGGTAGAGAGGGTACTTTGACAGTGATAAGAGACCTTGGTCTCAAGGAACCATATATAGGCAAAGTCCAGCTTGTATCTGGAGAAATTGGTGATGATATCGCCGAGTATTATGCAAGATCTGAACAAATACAATCTGCTGTTGGCCTCGGTGTGTTGGTGGATGTTGATGGTTCGTGCAAGGCTGCAGGTGGATTTATTATACAGCTTATGCCTGATTTTCCTTTAGAGGAGGTTGTTGTATTAGAGGAGAGGCTAAATAAGCTTTCGAGTATTACAAAATATCTTGGAGAAGGGAAAACACCAGAGTATATATTAAATATTATTCTCGGGGACCTTGGCCTTGAAATCTTAGAGAGAGTTCCTACAAGATACAAGTGTGATTGCAGCTATGAAAGGGTAGAGAGAGCAATTTGCAGTCTTGGGGAAAACGAAATAGCAAAACTTGCAGAAGAAAATGAACCACTTGAAATTGTATGTAACTTCTGCGGGAAAAGATACAGTGTTGGAATAGACCAATTGAATGAGATGCTGAGATAGGATAAGCATTGATGCTTGCTGATGAAAGCTGCAGGACAGTAATTTAAAATTCTACTATGTCATTTGACGGGAAAACTGTGAATAGACAAGTAAAATGACCTTATCATCCTATGACCAAGATTAGCATAAAATTCACGGGAGGTAAGATCGGTATATAATTTATTCGGCCTGTGTCGTAAGATTTCTCCTTTATATTTCTATTATTTATGGGATATTATTTATGGGAAAGTATCGCCTGACATAAAGCATAAGCTATGAATGATGGATAATTCCTTATATAGATATATCAAACGAAATTAAAAAATAGTATTGACACCCACCCACAAACATGATAATATAAAATACGCCTCAAGGGGCGAGAAAGGAAAAAAGGGCTTGACATGAGGCACAAGACGTGCTAATATATAAAAGTCGCACGATGGCAAATAAATAGAGCGGAACGCCAAGATAGAAGTAAGGAGCAAATATATTAAAGAGTTTGATCCTGGCTCAGGACTAACGCTGGCGGCGTGCCTAACACATGCAAGTCGAACGGAGTAGGAAACTACTCAGTGGCGGACGGGTGAGT
>NZ_VTPS01000012.1 GCF_008274215.1 Calorimonas adulescens
AGTTTTATACTCATCCGGATTATAGGATGGTGAGGTCTTATTTCTACATCAAGACTGATTTTTCCTGCTAAGTGACCTAATAAAATTTTACACTATCAAAAAAAGCACCTATCCAAGGCTTAAAACTGAAGATAAAAACGATCTTGTCCTTGAATTCTTAGGTGCTGTAAACACCTCCTCCGGGACACCCTCCTCTAAAAGCCTGCCCTCACTCATAAATATCACCCTATCTGCCACCTCCCTGGCAAAACCCATCTCATGGGTTACAACAACCATTGTCATGCCTTCCTTCGCCAGCGTCTTCATAACATTTAGTACCTCACCAACCAATTCGGGATCAAGGGCTGATGTTGGTTCGTCAAACAGCATTATTTTAGGGTTCATTGCCAGAGCCCTTGATATTGCTACCCTCTGCTGCTGGCCTCCTGAGAGTTTGGATGGATAACAGTCCATTTTGTCCGCAAGCCCTACCTTTTTTAGAAGGTCCATGGATAGTTCTTTTGCCTCCTTAACAGGCATTTTTTTGACTGTTACCGGCCCCTCCATCACATTTTGAAGGGCGGTCATATGAGGAAATAGATTAAAGTTTTGAAAGACTATACCGACTTCAGAGGATATATTTATCTTCTTTGTATCTTTAGTTATCTCTTTATCATTTATCACTATCCTACCTGAATCAATCCTCTCCAAGTGAGAAAGGCATCTTAAAAATGTGCTTTTGCCAGACCCGCTTGGACCTATGATGACAACCACATCACCATCCTGCACCTTCATAGAAACATTCTGCAGAACCTGATTACTGCCAAAATATTTGCATACATTCTCTGCTATAAGCATCTCAAACCACCTCTATTCATATACAGATAGTCTTTTTTCAAGACGCCCAAATAGGATAGTAAACATTGTAGTCATTAAAAGATACAACACACAGGCCATGCCAAATATCTCCAGTGGCCTGAGCGTTACAGAGTATCTCTGCTGGGCTACCCTCATGAGGTCTACCATGGCAATAGTAGATACAAGGGAAGAGTCTTTCAGGAGGGCAATGAACTCATTGCCCATTGGCGGTATAAGCCTCCTGTACGCCTGTGGCACTATGACCCTGCGCATGGCCTGGCCATAACTCATGCCCAATGCCCTTGCCGCCTCCATCTGACCCTTAGGTATGGATTCAATGCCTGCCCTTATTATCTCAGCTAAATACGCTCCTGAATTCACGGACAAGCCTATCACCGCAGCAGGCATGGGGTCTAACGTAATTCCCACCTGAGGCAATCCATAATATATGACAAAAAGCTGCATCATAAGAGGCGTCCCCCTTATAAGCCAGGTATAAAGGGAGCAGAACCATTTTATATAACTGATACCTGATATTTTCCCCAGTGCTACCAGAAAACCTATTGCAGTACCTATCACTATGCCGTATATAGTGAGCTGTACCGTCATACCTGCTCCTTTTAATAGTAAAACCAAGTTTGAAACAACAAAACTCATGTCCATTTCAGAACACCTCTATTGTGTCATATCCACACCAAACCATTTTAGCGAAAGCTCCCTCAGCTTACCATTTTGTTTAAGTTCATTAATAACATCATTTACTGCATTCCTCAGCTCTACATCCTCTTTCCTAAAGGCTATACCTACAGGTTCTTTTACCAGTTCCTCATCCAGTATACGGTAGTTGCCAGGGTTCTTCGTAAGGAAATATCCTCCTACCATGCCATCAACTACAACGGCATCTGTGCGTCCTATGGATAGGTCAGCAAAAGCCTCCGGGTACTGGCTGTATGTCTTAATCTCCCTTATACCATCTATTTTTCTTGCAGCCTCTTCACTGGTGCTGCCCAACTGTACCCCAACAATCTTGCCTTTAAGGTCTTTGCTGCTATTTATTTCCTTATTATCACCCCTCACAACAATCATCTGAGAACCATAAAGATATGGATCTGTAAAGTTAACAGATTTAGCTCTCTCCTCAGTTATGCTCATACTGGACAAAATCATATCAAATTTCTTAGAGTTTAACGCTATTATTACACCATTCCAATCCGTCGGCATCCATTCCATTTTAACACCAAGGGCTTTCTCTATCTCCTTCGACAGGTCGACATCAAAACCAACCAACTCTCCATTATCATCACGGTATTCCATTGGTGGAAAGTTGTCATCCACACCTATAACTATCTTACCTGCCTGCTTAACCCTTTCTAACGAACCGTCCGATTCAACAGGAGTGAGTTGCTCTGATGTACTTTTTGTCTTATTTGTATCTGCGCTTTGACTGCTGCCGCATCCTGATAAAGCCATTGACATAATTAAGATACCTATAATAACAAATAAAAATCTCCTCTTCACTTATATCTCCCCCCTAAAATTTATGTCTTTATTATAATTTACTATTTTATTATAGTAAAGTGTTATCATAGTATCAAAAGAAAAGGATTAAACGTTTTCCATCTCCAGCGCTTTGTTTTTCTTCTAATTGCTTATAACCATGCATTAGATGATAAACCCTAAAAGCATCCCTTTTCCTGTTTATAGTTTTATCAGGTCCTCAACTTTTATATCGTTTTTTATTATTTCCATATACAGTGCCATATACTGTGTTGCCTCCGTTGTTTCGTACCCCTCTCAGATCTTTTGGCACGGCTATGCCACAGAATAGCCTTGCCGTCTTCCATAGAGACAGGATTTGACAGATAAGTCGTGTTTAAATATAAATTGTTATGGAATTGTCCACAGATTCAATTGAGTTTGCACCAGCAGCATTGTTGTTTTTTCCAACCATCCTATAGGTTGCATTTAACCTGTGAGATTTTCATTGCTGTATACATGGTACATAAAAAAGACAGGTTTCATGTAAAAACCTGTCTTTCACATATTTATCTCAGGTATATATGCTCTTCATGATCACTGCCAGTTTGCTTGATGTCTTTCTTAAAATACTCTGCCATCTTAGAAAGAGTCCTCATGCTGCATCTTCTGTCAATGGCACTTCTCAATCTCTTGATCCCATAATCGCTCTCTATGGTACCGTCCTTTTCAAGAGGAGATGTAAATGGTATCACCATATCTACATAAGGCCTCAAGTCCTTCTCTATTGGAGTTATATCAATGAGCAGATGCAAATTGCCCATTGCAGGTTGGTTGAGTCCGTCAATATTGCCCAGAGTTATCAATCCCAGTACCTCACCCTTATTAATTTTTTCGGCCAGTTCCTCACGGGCTATTGCATTATAACCCATAGCAGTTAATCCATTTATATTAGCGCCATACCTCACGGGAATAGCTTTTAAACGAGGATTTAATCCCTCCATCTCTTTAATCTCATCGGCCAACTCTTCACGATATACCACATAGGGCCTTTTGGCCTGTTTTAGCATGTCGACATCATAACCCTCATTATAGTGTTTCCCGCCCATCTTTATGGCCTTTCTTGCCCAGTAGAACACCTGCGGACAGTCCTTTATATCCAGCCCCCTTGTGATTACCACATCGGCCATCTCAATTTCCTTTAATGATAGTGTTTCTACATTAGTGTACCTGCCTATGGTATAGAACATATTATCAGCTATAAAACCTTCAAACAGTTTCTTTGCAGCCAGGCCCTCCTCATTGGTAACGGACGGGGATGCCAGCAGGGCCAGTTTTCCATGATTGGCAGAATTGAATCTCATAACCTCTTTGACCATAGTCCTTAAGGCATTGTCCATATCTATAGTTTTCAGCCCATCTCTATCCCTTATCATGGGCTCTTCCACCACATATTTTCCGTTTACCCAGTCAAAGCCGAAACTACCCTTCCTGCACAATAAGGCCTCATCAAGACCGCTCTCCATATATGGCTTTATCCTTATCATCATGTCACCACGAGACTCAACGGTTACGGGACATGTCAGGCTGCACCCTGTACATGTGGTGACTGTCTCCTTTACCTTCACGGGTACCGGCTTTGTATTGCTGTTTACACTCATTATAGCACCCGTCGGGCATACATAGGCACACTCGCCACAGAATATACATGTGGAGTTAGCCAGTGGATTTTCAAATTCCGGCTTGGTAACAGCCTCAAACCCCCTTCTTACGTACCCCAGTGTGGCAGCGCCAGCTATCTCGTCACACACCCTGACACATAATCCGCAAAGTATGCACTTATTTGGATCTCTCAATATATTAACGCCAGAATAATCCTTCTCCCTCTTTGGCTTCACCCCAGGAAGTTTCTCAGGGTTAACGTCATATATATTGGAATACTGATACAGCTTGCAGTCAAAATAGTCAAGACAACCACACTCTAAGCATCTGGCTCCCTCAGCCCTTGCAGATTCCTCGTCAAAGGTCTGTAGATACTCCCTGAAGTTATCCTTTCGAAGCTCAGGTTCTAAAAGCACAGGTTGATTTCTTGCTATCTTTTCTCTGCCTTCAAGGTCCTTCGTTGAGATATCATCCTGTTTTACAAGATACGGCAATTTTATCGGCTTCAACTCGCCGCTCAAATAACTTTCTATGGCAAAGGCAGCCTCTTTTCCAGTGGCAATGGCCCTAACAGCTATATCCGGCCCTGTAACAGCATCTCCTGCAGCAAACACATATGGTATGCTGGTCCTGTATGTGCCATCCTCTATAACAATCCTGTTTCGGCTGATTGAAATCCCATCCAATCCCGTTGAGTCTATCTGCTGTCCTATTGCAGCTATGCATGTGTCTGCCTCTATATAAAGCTCTTCCCCTGGGATTGGTACAGGAGACCTTCTGCCCGATGCGTCAGGCTCACCGAGCTGCATCTTCTGGAATTTTACTCCTGCCATCTTTCCGTCCTCTACAACCACTTCTTTGGGGCCTGCAAGGTATATAAACCTGATGCCTTCTTCCTCTGCCTCTTCTATCTCTTCTCTTCTGGCCGGCATCTCATCTTTAGTTCTTCGATAAACCACAGCTACCTCGTCAGCACCGAGCCTGAGTGCTGTCCTTGCAGCATCCATGGCTGTATTGCCTCCGCCAACAACTATGACCCTGCGTCCAAGCACTATCGGCTGGTTCAGCGCTACCCTGCGTAGAAATTCAACTCCACCTAGGACGCCCTCTGCATCTTCACCTGGTACCCTTAGAGAAGAACTGTCCTGCGCCCCAACAGCCAATAGGACTGCGTCAAATCCCTGTGCCTTTAAAGAATCAATGGTAAAATCTCTCCCCAGGGCAGAATTTGTCCTTATATCAACACCCATCTCCTCAATTAGAGAAATTTCCTTTGCCAGCACAGACTTGGGAAGTCTGTATTCAGGTATCCCATACCTTAGCATACCCCCGGCCTCGGGCATCTTCTCAAAGATGGTGACGTCATAGCCATCTTTTTTCAAAAAGTATGCAGCAGATAAGCCCGCTGGTCCTGAACCTATTACGGCAACCTTCATCCCGTTTGATGGCTTTATCTCCGGCATATATGGGTTCTCTAATGCAAGGTCATAATCTCCAACAAACCTCTTCAGGTTGCATATAGAGACAGGCTCATCTACCATACCCCTTCTACAGGCTTCTTCACAGGGATGAGGGCATATCCTGCCTACACTGGCCGGCAGAGGTACTGTCTCTTTAATAAGCTTTAACGCCTCCTCATACTGACCGTTGTTTATCAACGCAGCATAGCCCTGGGCATCACAGTGCGTGGGGCAGGCCAGCACACAGGGTGGCCTGCAGTCGCCCCTGTGCTCGGAAAGAAGAAGCTCTAAAGTAAACCGTCTCGCCTCAACCACCCTTGGGCTCTTTGTGTTTACAACCATACCGTCCGCTGCCTCTGTAGCACATGACCTCAGAAGCTTTTTACTTCCCTCAACCTCTACCACGCACATGCCGCATGACCCATACGGCTCTAATCTTTCATCAAAACATAGGGTTGGTATGTCTATACCATTCTGTCTCGCAATTTCCAAGATAGTCTGCCCTTTATAACCGTACACCTGTTTACCATCTATACTAAGCCTTATCATCAATATCCCCCCTCAGCTTATGACAACAGCATCGTAGTTGCATACATCATAACATGTATGACATTTGGTGCATTTATCCGGGTCTATATGGTATGTCTTTCTGAATTCACCCGTTATGGCATGCGACGTGCACTTCAACTCACATAACCTGCATCCTGTACACTTCTCAGGATCTATACTAAAGTGTATGAGTTCCTTACACCTACCACCAGGACACTTTTTATCCCTTATGTGGGCCTCATACTCATCCCTGAAGTATCTTATGGTGGTGAGTACGGGGTTTGGTGCTGTCTGACCCAGTCCACAGAGGGCAGTACTTTGCACCATATGGGCCAGATCCTCCAAAAGCTCTATGTCTCCCTCCTGGCCCTGGCCATTGCATATCCTATCCAGTATGTCCAACATGCGTCTTGTGCCAAGCCTGCATTGGGTACACTTTCCACATGATTCCTTCACTATAAAGTCCATGAAAAACCTCGCTGTATCTACCATGCAGGTGTCCTGATCCATTACAACCATTCCGCCAGAACCTACTATGGCTCCCGTCTTTGTGAGAGACTCATAGTCTACTACTGTATCTAAAAGGCTTTCGGGTATACAGCCACCTGATGGGCCACCTAACTGCACCGCCTTGAACTTCTTGTCTTTCTTTATGCCTCCCCCTATGTCATATATTACCTCTCTTAATGTCATGCCCATGGGTACTTCTACCAGGCCACCTCTTTTTATCTTTCCTGTGAGGGCAAACACCTTTGTACCTTTTGATGTCTCTGTACCGTAGGATGAGTACCTCTTGCCACCGTTGGTTACTATCCACGCTATGTTAGCGAGGGTTTCCACATTATTTATCACTGTAGGCTTCCTCATATATCCTGAATAGGCAGGGTATGGTGGTTTTAGCCTTGGCATCCCCCTCTTACCCTCCAGGGATTCTATAAGTGCCGTCTCTTCTCCACAGACAAAAGCTCCAGCCCCCTGTCTTATCTTTATGTCAAAGCTGAAGTTGGTACCGTACAGATTCTGTCCTAAATATCCTCTGTCTTTAGCTTGTTTTATAGCTATTTTTAACCTTTTTACTGCTACTGGATACTCTGCCCTTACGTATATTATACCCTCCTGAGCCCCTATGGTGTATCCCGCTATCATCATTCCTTCTAAGACTGAATGGGGGTCTCCTTCCAGTACACTCCTGTCCATGAATGCTCCTGGATCTCCTTCGTCAGCATTGCATATTATATATTTTGGATTACCCGGGGCCTCTTTTGTGTTTTTCCACTTTAGCCATGTTGGGAAGCCAGCTCCCCCTCTTCCCCTCAGACCTGACTCCTTTATTTCTGCTATTATGTCATAGGGGTCCATGGTAAGTGCCTTTTGTATTGCCTTATATCCACCAACCTTGATATAGTCCTCTATATCTTCTGGATTTATCTGGCCACAGTTTCTTAAAACTATTTTTACCTGTTTATCCATATAATTGTCATATTTCTTTTCACCTTCTGTATCCCTTACTACCCACTTGAGTAAAGGCTTACCGTCCATTATATGGCTTTTTATTATCTCTTTTATCATGCTTGGTTTCACGTTGCCATATGTCACTGTTCTTCCATCTTCATCTATTATGTCTACCAGTGGCTCCTTATAGCACATACCTACACAGCCAGTAGGATAGACCTTTACATCCATGCCCTGGGTTTCTTTTAACAGTTCGTCATATACTTCAAGCCCTCCTGCTGCTATACCACAGCTTCCCAAGCCTACCCTTATCTCGTACATAAACATTACCCCCTTGACCTGTAATCGGCTATTATCTCTTTCACTCTGTCTAAGGTTAACTGACCATAGGCCTGGCCATTCACCATCATCACAGGTGCCAGGCTGCAACACCCAAGACATGCAACGCTTTCAATGGTAAAGAGTTTATCATCGGTCGTCTCGCCCACCTTTATTCCCAGCTCATCCTCCAAAGCGGTAAGGATATTCTCCGAGCCGTTGACATGGCATGCAGTACCCTGACAGCACATAATAAGATATTTCCCAACAGGTCTAAATCTGAACTGAGCATAAAATGTAGCAACCCCGTACACCTGGGCCTCAGAAATTCCCATCCTTTCAGCAATATATGTCAGTGCCTTTGCCGGCAAATAGTTATATATAGCTTGGGTTTCCTGTAAAATGGTTATCAGTGAGCCCTTATCATCCCCATACTCCTCAAGTATAGGTTCAATCAACGAGAGGTCTATCTCATCTTCCATATTTTTAAGCTTCGACATAAAAATCCCCCTTTTAAGGATATATTTATAAAATAAACCAGTCATTTAAAAAATGGACATAAAAGCTGCTTTAAATGAATCGCTTGCCATAAAATGGAGCCATACAAAATAACCCATATTAATTGTTAAACAATTAACATACCTATTAGGCCTACACGTCATATCCTTCCTCAAATGACCCCTCTATGTCTGCTAAAACCCGTCTTTTAAGCTCACTATATCTTTTTAAGATATCCCTGGCCTTATCTGTAAGGGCTGCACCACCCCCTCTTTTGCCGCCAACACGTGTTTCCACAAGCTTTTTATTCAGATAACGCTCTGACTCCTTTATCTTACCCCATGCCTTTCTGTAAGACATTGAAAGACTTGCTGCAGCCTTATTTATTGAACCCAGTTCATCAATGGCTGCAAGTAGCTCATAAAGCCCATCACCCATTACATACCTGTCATTCTCCTCAATCCACAGCCTGCATCTTACATTCATATGGACACCCCCAGTAGTCAATTATATCACAAAGTCACATCGTGGATAATGTTTTTAAAATCTTTCCGAGATTACCTTAGGCTGCATAAAATACTTTAAATAGTCATGGCTACCAGTCTTTGCGTCTGTACCAGAAAGTTTGAAACCACCAAACGGATGAACGCCAACCAGTGCACCCGTGCAGCCTCTGTTAAAGTATAGATTTCCAACGTTAAATTCCTTCCTGGCCCTCTCTAAATGCTCACGAGTTTTTGAATATACAGATCCTGTGAGGCCATATACGGTATTATTGGCAATATTCAAGGCATCAGTAAAGTCCTTTGCCCTTATGATGGACAGAACCGGCCCGAAAATCTCCTCCTGGGCTATCCTGGCATCGGGGGCAACATCTTTGAAGACTGTCGGCATTATGAAATACCCATTATCCCTTGCCCTGTCTCCACCATATATCAATCTTCCCTCATTTTTACCTATCTCTATATAACTCATTATCTTTTTATAGGCTGCATCATCTATAACAGGCCCCATATCTACAGTGAGTTTCCTGGGGTCTCCCACCTCCAGTTTCGATGTAAGCTGCACTATCCTTTCCACCATATCATCATATATGTCCTCAAGGATTATTGCCCTGGAGCAGGCAGAACATTTTTGACCCTGAAACCCAAACGCCGAAGCTACTATACCTTCTGCAGCTTTTTTAAGATCTGCCGAGCTGTCGACGATTATAGCGTCTTTGCCGCCCATCTCTATGACAGTCTTTTTCAGATGGGCCTGGCCAGGCCTTACCTTTGCTGCCTCCTGATATATATGTATCCCAACCTCCATAGAACCAGTAAAGGCAATAAAGTGTATATCGGGATGTGAGACGAGATAGTCACCAATCTCACTGCCACTACCCGGGAGGAAATTGATAACCCCGTCCGGAAAACCTGCTTCCTCCACCATCTCCATGAACTTAGCGCCAATCACAGGTGTGGCACTGGCAGGTTTTAGTATCACAGTATTCCCTGCAGCCACCGGTCCAATGGTAGTACCTGTCAAGATGGAGAGTGAAAAGTTCCACGGTGGTATAGCAAGTCCTACGCCCAGGGGGATATATATCATCTCATTATCCTCATCAGGCAACCTCACCAGGTCCTCTCCAGCATCCATCCTTTCGGCTTCCCTGGCATAATATTCAAGAAAGTCTATGGCCTCTACCACCTCCCCATCAGCTTCAGGCCATGTCTTGCCACCCTCTATCATCATTGTAGCAACCAGCTCTACCCTTCGCTTTCTAAAAACGCTGGATAACGAGTATAGATATCTGGCCCTTTCCGTCCCAGAAAGAGAACCCCAATACTTAAAGCTCAGCTTACCCGCCATCACAGCCCTGTCTGCCAATTCCCTTGTCCCCTTAGACACATACCCTACTACCTCATGTGTATCTGAAGGATTTATCGATTTTATATAATCATCTAAGAGTATATGGTCACCGGCTATGACAATGGGATACCTAGACCCAAAGGATTCCTCCACCTTTGCAATGGCCTTCTCCAGCTCAGAAGCCATTTCCGGCTTTGAAAAATCAATTGTACACTCATTTTTAAACTCATCTCTCACCGCAATAACCCCCTCCATCTTTATTAATTAAAATTTTTGCCAGATGCTTGACTCTACTGCAAAACCTGTCAGGTACTGCATGTAACCACCTAAATTGTCAAGCTTTACACCATGTCTGACTTAATTTATTGCTGCGTTTCCCTGCTATTAATTCATAAACATAACAATATTATACCATATAAAAAAGGATTAAGGCACTCTTACATAACCTCAGGTTTGAATTAAGTACCCTTAGGTTTTTAAAAACCTCATCATCATATTTAAATTACATATCCATAAAACTGCAAAAGAGAGCAGCACAGATAAAAAATGTTTAAGATACCTTAATAAGGAAGGGGTCTTATAAAACAAACAGTCCATGGGAGGAGATAAGAGAGCTTTTAAGCAAGGAAAAGGTCACTTTTTACATCAGATTTGACACCACAGCCAGCAAGCCGGCATGTGTGGCATTTCTTCCAGATAAACGCCACGAGTCACACACAGAAGGCAAGCCATACATCGATAGTTCTGCTATGGATAGGCACCGCCATGGTGGGAAACCTTTCCAGGAAGGTCGAAATGCACATAATGCACACCCCAGCACACATTAAGAGCAATGTCCGCAAACTCAACAAACAGTACAAAGAGCTGATTGACTTTTCAAACGATAAGTCCATCATTGTAAGCAAAGCCGATTGGTTGCTGGAACCAAACTATGTCGTCTTTTTGCGTGATATCAGCAGACATTTTCCAACAGACAGGGTGCCTACCCCAAATGTTACAGGCAGTGTCTGGAAACCGGGTTGGCTTTTCTTGAATTATACTGATGCAGTCGTATAACCTTATGCAGCTTTATCGGAAATGCAAATGCAGGCTGCAAATGAGTAGAAACGACCCGTGGGCAAATATCATCGGTGGCACTGAGTCAATAAAAAGGTGAAAGGCGCCTATGCTTACGGACTTACCTTCACTCTTCTTGCCTCCAGCAAAGGTGAAAAATAAGGTGAAAAATAAAGAAGGTAAGTACCTGAGGTTTCTGGAAGAGACTAAAATCAATAAAACGAAAGAAGCCCTATCTTTATAGGCTTACAAAAATGATTCACGGGGAATACAAGACAAAAAAGTGGAAGAGACCGCAAAGGCCCTTTTACAGCGGCTCGGACATTCCTTCCACTTAGTTTTATTCCCACTTTCAATATCTCATTTTGCGCTTTACATTCTATTGCTGGCCTCATGTCTTTCCAAATACTGAAGATCAGATGCGAATAGTCGAAACAATAATTTTTGGTCTATATTTGCATCGATTCTTTCTCCGGTAGACTGGCACGTCTTACATAACATAAATAATAGGTAAACGGCACTATCATCGCACCACCGACAATATTCCCAAGAGTGACAGGAATTATGTTATTTATAAAGAACTGTCCCCATGTGACATCAGCACCAAGGAATTTTCCCAATGGAATAAAAAACATGTTTGCCACGCTGTGCTCGAAACCGGAAAGGACAAAGAGCATGATTGGGAACCACAGAGCCAAAATTTTCCCGGTCATGTCTTTTGAACCAGCCTGCATCCAACAGGCCAGAACTACCAGCATATTGCACAATATCCCTCTGATAAATGCCTGCATGAAGGGAAGAGATACCTTGGTAACCGCAATACTCACAGCTTTTGCCACCAAAAACTTTGAACTGTACAGGCCTGACTCTGCTAGCAACCACGCCAGAACAACGGAACCAACAAGGTTCCCTATATATACCATCGACCAGTTAAGGAGCATCTTCCCTGAAGTTATTTTTCTATCAAGCAGTGCCAGAGTCATCAGATTGTTGCCTGTAAAAAGCTCTGCGCCTGCTATTACTACCAGCATCAGACCCACTGGGAATACCGAAGCCCCGAAAAACTTTGCCAGTCCTACATCTACATTACTCTCGAGTGTTTGCGTCACAACGATGCTGGCATTTGCGCCAAATCCTATGAATATGCCTGCAAGTATCCCCAGTAAAAGCATCTTATCTACAGATAAATTCGCTTTCTTTCTCCCATTTTCAATCCATACGGAGGCTATCTCGGCCGGTGAAAGTATATTCATATATTTAATCGACTCCTCCCCAACACAGATAATCTTGCACATCGATCCCTTCTTGTTAATCCCTATTAATTATGAAATTTACCGGGTTCGCAAAAATTTCGTGTCAATCAGTCCTGGTTTCCAATCCACTTGTAAGGTTAGTGAATCAGGGGATGGTACCCTGATTCACTTTAATACCCAAAGCTTTAATGCCATTCTCAAAAGACATCTCATATATTTTGTCCTTTGATATGCCGCATTTTTGTAAGTGCATAACCTCGTCAAAAAAGCCCGTAACGTGATGGACTCTGTAAGAGCCAGCATCGCTTCCAACAGCAATTCTCACACCGATGGTCAGCGCTTTTTTTATTTTCCACAAATGTCCTTCATATATTCTTTGTATATTCGAAATCTGTCCTGAATATCTCTGGTCACAGCTTTTTATGTTGCCCAGTGGAGACAGAGTAGGCACCCACACGGTGTTTCTTTCCCTCATCAGATAAAGTTCATCTTCGGTAATGAAATATCCGTGCTCTATTGTGTCAGCCCCAGCCAACACTGCCATTCTTACTGCCTCCGATGAATTTGCATGCACCATCACCGGCAAATTTTTTTCTTTTGCACTCTGTATCATATAATACAGTTCATCAAAAGTGAAAAATATGCCGCCAACCTGACCGTAAGATTCAAAATCCACCAGGCCCGTCAATATAATCTTTAAATGATCAGGCCGCACCTTCAGAAGTTCTTTGAAGCTCTCCTTGAATTCCGAAATATCTTCCACAGGCCTGCCGAGGAAACTGCCGTAACCCCCTTTTTTATAAATCGCCCATCCTGGCGTCTTATAAATAATTCCAAGCGTTTGGGCTATATCCCTTGCTGCCAGTGACATTCCCAGATTGTCACCACCGTCACGAAGTATTAAAATGTTGTTATCCCTGTACTGGCAGAGTATATCCTTTAAAGAATCATACTTCTTCTCTTTAAACTCTGCACGCAGTTTCCTCGAGTTTTCTCCATTCAGAGATATGTGTATGTGAGCGTCTACATATACTCGCTTATCACTCATTTTTTAAACTCATCCTATATTTAGCCAAATCAGAACAATCCTGAAATCACGCCATTTTCATCCACATCGATTTTTTCAGCCGCCGGCGATTTGGGAAGGCCCGGCATCTTCATTATGTCTCCTGTCAGGGCTACTAAAAATCCTGCTCCAGCCGATACGGTCACGTCCCTTACAGTAATGTCAAAATCAGTAGGCCTACCAAGCTTTGAAGGATCATCCGTCAGAGAATACTGGGTCTTGGCCATGCATACCGGCAATTTCCCAAATCCGAATTTCTCCATATTGCTGATTTCTTTTGAGGCCTTGTCTGTAAATATTACATCCCGTGCTCCGTATATCTTCTGGGCAATAGCCCTTATCTTTTCTTTTATAGGCATGTCAAGGTCGTATGCAAATGTTACTGACTCGCTGTGGTTGTTTTCTATCAGCCGGAGCAGCTCCTGTGCCAAATCTATACCGCCTTCGCCGCCCTTGCCCCAAACTTCGGACAGCACTGCATTGACACCCAGCTCCCTGCATCTTTCCTTGACCAGTTCCAGTTCAGCTTCAGTATCCTGCGGGAACTTATTTATAGCCACCACAGCCGGCAGATGGAAGACCTGAGTGATGTTCTCCACATGCTTTAGCAGGTTAGGCAGACCTTTTTCGAGGGCTTCCAGGTTTTCCTTGCCCAGTTCGGATTTAGGCACACCGCCGTTATATTTCAGAGCCCTTATGCTGGCTACGATGGTCACCGCATCTGGTTTTATCCCCGCGTGCCTGCACTTAATGTCGATGAATTTTTCCGCTCCAAGGTCTGCACCGAAACCGGCCTCAGTAACCACGTAATCCGCCAGGTGCATGGCCATTTTCGTAGCAATCACAGAGTTGCACCCATGGGCGATATTTGCGAACGGACCTCCGTGTACAAAGGCTGGTGTACCTTCCAGAGTTTGCACCAGATTTGGTTTAAGCGCATCTTTGAGCAGTGCTGCCATGGCGCCGTGGGCTTTTAAATCCCCTGCAGTTACCGGGGCGCCGTCCATGTTGTACGCTACAACTATTTTCGACAGCCTCTCTTTCAAGTCCTTTATGTCCATCGCCAAGCAGAAAACTGCCATGACTTCCGAGGCCACGCTGATGTCGAAGCCGTCTTCCCTGGGCATGCCGTTGGCTTTGCCTCCTAAGCCGTCTACAATGAATCTCAGTTGTCTGTCGTTCATGTCTATAGCCCTTCTCCAGACTACACGCCTGGGGTCTATGTTCAGCTCATTGCCCTGGTAGATATGGTTGTCAATCATGGCTGCCAGAAGATTGGTAGCAGCAGTTATGGCATGTATATCGCCCGTAAAATGAAGATTTATGTCTTCCATGGGGATTACCTGGGAGTATCCTCCGCCAGCGGCGCCACCTTTTACTCCGAAAACAGGCCCCAGAGATGGTTCCCGTATAGCTACAATTGCTTTCTTCCCCAATCTTGACAGCGCATCAGCAACTCCGATAGTGGTGGTAGTTTTTCCTTCTCCGGCAGGAGTAGGATTTATGGCAGTGACTAAAATCAGTTTGGCCTTTTTGCCAGTACCTTTTTTGAGCAATCTGTAATCAACCTTAGCTTTATACTTGCCGTACAGTTCGATGTCCTCATCTGAAAGACCGAGTTTTGCCGCAATCTCACGGATATCTTTGGGTTTCACCGATTGGGCAATTTCAATGTCGGATTTGTAGACCATTATAACGCCTCCTTATACAGTTGATTTATAAAAAATTTGTAACTATTCAGCGTCACTTGCCGATGCAGTATTTTTTCGCTCATCCCAAGTTTGCACCAACAGCACTGGGGTTTTTCAAGACCGGGCTTGTGACACTGTAAATGCAGCATTAAACTGCTATACGAACAAATATTTTTAGGTATATCTCTGATTTTTATGTGACTTTCATCTGTCATCCGTTTTATTCCGCCGCCCGGTTACCTTAACCGCTCCGGGTGCTGCTTTTGGTGTTGCACAAGTCGCTCTGCAAAAACACTTGCATCATTTTTAAATAGTGCTGATATAGTTACAAAAATTTTTACGCTAAATTTGTATCCTTATTTAATTGAGGGATCGTTTTCCTTTACAGGACCGATGAGACCCTTCCGATATGCATTGGAGAATTTTCTGCAAAATTTGTCCCTGCCAGCTATTGCCTCGGCAGCCATTAGCATTGTCATCATCTCTCTGTTGCATGGGTCCATTATAGCGGAATCCATCCCATTGAAAACAGCTATGATTAAGAAGTTCTGATTGATTACTTTCCTCAAGGGCATACCAAAAGAAATATTGCTGAGACCGGAAGTGATTTTTATGTCAGGATACATCTTCTTTATACCAACCATGGCTTCCACAAATTTATGCATGGATTGGGTATCCGTGGCCAGTGCAATAACCAGTGGGTCAATATAGATGCGGTCTGGCGTTATATCATATTTTTGAGCTTTTTCCACGAGTATTTTGGCTATATCTAACCTGGTCTGAACATCCGAAGGTATGCCCCGGTTGTCACACGTCAGGCCGATGACCTGCCACGGGGTACCTTTCAGTAATGGATAAATAATTTCACATTTATTTTTTTCTTCAGATACTGAGTTGATTATGCCGGGCTTTTTTGCATACTTCAATACCTGCTCTATGACCCTTGGGTTGGGACTGTCGATACAAAGAGGTTTATCCACTGCATCCTGAACAATGTCCATCAGCCATTTTAATGTCTCCAACTCCACTTCCGGGGCAGTACCGGCACATACATCTATGTAGTCTGCCCCCGCTTCCGCCTGCCTTATCGCCAGATCACGGATGAAGTCTTCGTTTTTCTCCTCTATGGCTTTTTTGACTCTCGGTATGGTGCCGTTGATCTTTTCTCCAATGATTATCATTTCACATCCCCTTTTCGTTTTTATTTTATATATTTAAGTTTATCTCCAGCAAACAGCTACTTGTATATACATGTATACCTTCTACTCTGAGATAAATCTAACATACTTTTTTATTTTTGTCAATGCACTTGTTTGCAATTTATAGTCAATATTTAATCGAAATAACGGCTCAAAGGATTTTGTTTTAGCAAAATATATATTATAGGATATTATTTAATAAGTACAATTATACAAAATTTTATAAAATAACGCTGACAAAGTGAAATTATACATGTAAAATGAAAATGGTAAGGGCAGGAAGCTATATTTCGATCGCAATCGTTTTTTGATATTTATCATTCCATTTGCACTTTTATCTATTATTGAGTTTTTATTAATATACGGTTCATTATTCTTTAACAAGAGTATTACCTGCTGCTTGATGCTTTCGCTTGGCTATGGCGTTCTTTCTAGTTTTAAAAGAAAATAAAAGGTGCCACGGGGCTATCTTTGTGATACACTACTCATGTATCACGAGGACAGCCCCTGTGCATTCTTTTACCTCCTTATGTTTTTCAGATGAGAGTTTTCCACCTATACCATTATTGTCTATGCTGTTTACATTTATAAGCACGTTAAATGTCTCTCCATGGATATTCAGTACCTCATGGAAAACCCCTGTGAGTTTTTTTCACAAGTTCTGTTTTTTTCCCTACCTACCATTCCTTATTCTTTTAATTTCATCGTCGGGAATAGTATTACATCCCTTATCGAGTAGGAGTCTGTGAGAATCATTACCAGCCTGTCTATACCTATACCCAACCCACCGGTTGGCGGCATACCATACTCCAAGGCCTTTAAGAAGTCCTCATCCATCATGTTCGCTTCTTCATCACCAGCCTCCCGGGCCTTTACCTGTTCAATAAACCTTTCCCTCTGGTCCAGCGGGTCATTGAGCTCTGAGAAGGCGTTGGCCATCTCCATGGCATTTATAAAGAGTTCAAACCTATAGGTAAGCCTGGGGTCCTCTGGTATCCTTTTGGCCAGAGGTGATACCTCTACAGGATAGTTTATAATAAATGTAGGATTTATGAGTTCGTGCTCAGCATATTCCTCAAAGAATGCATTTATAATATGTCCCCTGGTAGTCTTTCCAGGTTCCAACTCCAAATTATGTTCTTTTGCCACCTTTTGAGCATCTTCATCAGTGTCTATCTCATTGAAATCAACACCAGCATATCTTTTTACCGCATCTATCATTGTGAGCCGTTCCCATGGCCTGCTTAGGTCTATCTCTTTGCCCTGATAGGTTATATTCAAGGTGCCAAGCACATTCTGAGCAATATTTTTAATCATATTCTCCGTCAGGTCCATCATATCCTCATAATTGGCATAGGCCTGATAGAGCTCAATAGTGGTAAACTCGGGATTGTGCCTGATATCTATACCCTCATTCCTGAATTGTTTTCCTATTTCATATACCTTTTCAAACCCGCCGACAATGAGTCTTTTTAGCCTTAATTCCGTGGCTATCCTGAGGTACATGTCTATATCAAGGGCATTGTGATGCGTAATAAACGGCCTGGCGTTGGCTCCACCCGGTATGGTTTCCAGTATGGGTGTCTCCACCTCAATAAACCCCTTATCATCCAGATACCTGCGCATATATTTTATTATGCTGCTCCTAATTTCAAACGTCCTTTTTACCTCTGGGTTCATTATAAGGTCAGTGTACCTTTCCCTGTATCTTATCTCCACATCTTTAAGGCCGTGCCACTTTTCCGGGAGAGGCCTTATTGACTTGGCCAAAAGCTTAAATTCGGTGACCTTTATCGATACCTCTCCCATGTGCGTCTTAAAGACCTCACCTGTAACCCCAAGTATATCACCTATATCTATGGTCTTGAAGAGCTCATAGTTTTCCTCGCCCACCTCGTCCTGCTTTACATATATCTGTATCTTGCCGAACCTGTCGTTCAGATCGGCAAAAGTGGCTTTACCATGACCTCTCTTTGCCATAAGTCTTCCTGCTATGGTTACAGACCTGCCTTCATGTTCCTCAAATTTTTCCTTGATATCGCTGGTAAAATGTGTACGCTCAAACCTTGTAATTTCAAAAGGGTTTCTTCCCTCTTCCTTGAGTTTTTCCAATTTCTCAAGTCTTACCTTCATAAGTTCATTAAAATCTGCTGGTAGAGATGTCTCCATAAGTCGCCTCCGTTCCTCTATTTTTTTATGTCCAGTATCTTTAACCGTACTATACCATCCGGTATCTCAACCTCGACCTCATCTCCAACTTTATGGCCCATCAGTGCCCTCCCTATAGGTGACTCATCAGATATCTTATTGTGCATAGGGTCGGCTTCTGCCGAGCTGACCAGGGTGTACTCATCCTCTTCATTAAATTCTTTATCAAGGACACGCACCGTTGTCCCGATATTGACAGACTCGGTAGATACGTCTTCTTCATCTATTACCTTCGCATTTCTAAGCATCTGCTCTATCTGAGCAATCCTTCCCTCAATAAAGGCCTGCTCATTTTTTGCCTCATCATATTCAGAGTTCTCACTCAAATCTCCATATGACCTGGCTAATTTTATTTTTTCAGCAATCTCCAAACGTTTTACTGACTTTAAATATTCCAGCTCTTCCTCATACTTTTTTAACCCTTCATAAGTGAGTACTACCGTTTTATTGGTGCTCATAAGCTCTCCCCTCTTCATATAATGCAATCACTTATAATATCCATATGCAATAGATTAACACACAAGCACTGCAAAAGGCAGTGCTTGTGTGTTATTTTTAATGTGTTTATTATAAAACAGTGTGCTTAACATGTCAAGCTTGATAATTCTTTATTTTTTTAGCAGCATTTTCCTTTATCCTCTCTATCTGCTCCCGAGTTACTTCTTTTTCAAAGCTCCTGAAACCAGCTAATTTAAATCCATGTTTTTTACATATTTCATAAATTTCCTTTACTTTATCCACAGACAGTTCCCTGCCCATAGAAAAGTTCTCTATCCTCCCCTCCATAGCTAAGGCCATAGTCTCAGCCATGCACGCATAGGAGGTCTTTGGAGGAAATCCAAAGTTAAAGTTGAAATTAACATCTCCTGGCACCTCAACCACTCCGCCTTCAATAACAAGGACATCATCTCTGACCTCCACTACCTCCCTGGACACATCCCTCGGCCTGGCCACGTCGCAAACCACTGCACCTGGTTTTAAATCCATAGGTTCAATTACAGTATCAACCGCACTGGTGACTGTGATTACTATGTCAGCATTCTTCAATGCTTCATGTACATCACTGGTCAATGATGCTGCAACACCTGTCTTTTCGTATAAATATCCCGCAAAGTCCCTTAGTTTTTCTACACTCCTGGATACCAGCGTAAGGCCTGATACCTGATTGGCCATAAGTTCTGCACAAACCCTGCCTATAGAGCCCGTAGCTCCTATAACGACTGCATTGCATCCCTCAATGTCTTTGCCCATGATCTCAGCAGCTTTTTTGGTCCCCTCCAATGCTGTAGCCACAGTATAACTGTTTCCTGTAGTTACAGCTATATTCAGGTTATTTGCTATTGTATATCCGGCATCTCCTACCACTGAGGTCATAGCCCCCAGCCCTACAATCTCAGCACCAAGCTCCTCTGCAATTTTCCCGGCCCTTATTATTTTTTTTGTCACAACATCTGCAGGAAGAGAAAGCATCTGGTCCGATACCAGCGGAACAGCTATAAACCAGCCTTCAGTCTCTCCGTATGGGCTCTTTACACCGGTTATTTTTGATACCTTCTGCGGCGGCATCAACTTCGTTATCTGCTTTATCACACCTTCAGGTATTTTATTCATAAAGGCATACTTTCTTGTGACATCCCTCGTCTCTATAGGATGAATTATAAAAGCGAATCTATGCATGATAATCATTCCCTTTCTATACAGTTTTTAACATTTCAACCCTTGGTGTAAATCCAATCCTGTCCAACATTTCTCTATAGTCTTCAGGACTCATGTCCTCAGGCCTTTTCCCAGCCAATGTAATGAGCACGCCCTCCATTACATTTGTCCCAAAAGACCTACCATTAAGCTCCGGAGTTGTGGTCACCAGCGTCCTGATGCCTCTTTTCTTCAACTCATCCACGTCTTTTGCCGTAACGGTATTGGTGATTATCACCTTATCATTGAGATCATCCGGCATGTACCTCTTTATAAACAGGTAATCGCCTGCTATGATATCAGCCCATTGATAATATTTTTCATGTTTTGATTTTGAAAATTCCTGCTTTTCACCGGTAGGATACAGCACCTCAAAAGGTAACCTGGAAAGCACAGGCATTAATATGGAGGCAAGGAAATATAGCATCTTTAACGACCTCACCGGCATTGGAATACCCAGTGCAAATATGGCATCCCCAAGTATGAGATCGCATCCCAGCTTTTCAAAAGTCTGTGCCATACCAAACCTGTCCAATCCGCTGACCAGGAGCACATGCCTTCCTTTAAGTGGCATTACCTCTCTATCTACGTATTCTATAACCCTTCTCTCTAAAGTATCCTTAAGCCCCGAACCATCCACTATGGGTGTTATCTTGGCAGCATTTTTAAGCGGCAGAGCATCTCTTATAATGTACTTCTTTTTACCTGCTCTAAGGTAAAGGTCTATTCCTCCCATACCAAAGGCATCAACCTTACCGTCCAGCTCCCTTATCATCTCTACAGCTTTTTTTATGTCACCATCAGTACCAATGCGTTGTATCTCAAACTTTTGTCCGAGAAACTCTGTCTCTACCTTATGATCCCTCGTAGATGAACCGATACTGATACTTACAACCCTTTTCAACATGGTGCCTCCTATCCTTTTAGTGTGTTAATAACCGCCATAAACATACCAGGGTCCACATACACGTCATGGGTGATTGGTGATTCTCCAATATCTATAGTAATCACCTCATTCCCCAGTATGGCTTCCACAAGCTTTGTACGCTTATCTGAACCAAGAAAAATAACCTTATCAAAATTTCTCAACATGGCTATGATATCCAGAACTCGATTAAATAGCTGTACGCCATCCATACTGCTCACAAAGTCCAATCGTTCTTTTTCTGAAAGAAGAAATACATATTCAACCCCATTTCCCCTTGCTATGGACTCCAGCTCCTCTTTATTTTTTACAGGAAAACCAATAAGGGCCAGGCTGCCGCCCTTCTTTATCTCTCCCAGGTTTTCAAGGCGAGAAATAAAGGTCCTGTCTATATGAAAGTGTTCTGCTACCTCCTGCTGCGAAAGTCCCCTTACTCTCATGTCCAGCATCTCGTCTATCAATCTATGTACCTTGTCGGCATCAACAGTCTTGTCACCGATGCGAATAGGCCTCATAAACACCATCCTTGTGCACATTTTGTGCTCATAATACCTGCATGTATATATTGTAAATCTTTCCTTGTGGAAAATCAAGAATGATCTTGCAGTCAGTCACTTGTGTATGCCGGCAAAATCCTGGCACCTGTGCTGCTACCAGACAACCTTATGACATAGCCATGCAGACAGGTTGCTGCATCTGATTCAATGATATATTGAAGATAGCTCCGCCTTATAATCTAGCAGCCTTTCCAGCATCTCGCTCATGGACTCAATCCTGTTTATTTCATCTCTCATGGCTCTTGCTCCATTGAGGCCTCTTATATATTCGCTAATTATTTTACGCATCTCCCTTACAGCTTTTCCTTCCCCTTTGATGGACCCTTCCAGTTTGAGATGATATACAGCCATATCAATCTTCTCAACCGGTGAAGGCAAAGGTGGCAGCATATTACTCTCCAAAAATGTGTTTACCCTTTTAAATATCCAGGGGTTCCCTATGGCTCCCCTGCCAATCATTACAGCATCGCATCCTGTATATTCCATCATTCTTAACGCATCTTCCGGTTCGGCCACGTCACCGTTTCCTATCACAGGGATCCCAACGGCCTCTTTAACTTTTTTTATTATATCCCAGTCGGCCTTCCCGGAATAGAACTGATCCCTTGTCCTTCCATGGAGAGCTACAGCCTTTACTCCACACTCCTCAGCAATAGATGCAATCTCTTCCGCATTTACATGCCACTCATCCCATCCCTTTCTTATCTTGACTGTCACAGGTTTTACAGACACGCTGACCACAGCCTTGAGTATCTCCCTGACCAGCACAGGATCTTTCATCAATGCAGTCCCATCGCCATTGCTTGTTATTTTCTTCACAGGACACCCCATGTTTATATCTATAATACAAAATGGAGAATCATTTAGAAGTTGCACGCTTTGGGCCATTACTTCCGGCTCATGGCCAAAGATCTGTACCGCAACCATACCCTCTCTTGCATCATAGTCAAGCAGGCTTCTTGTATTTTTATGTCCATACACCAACGCCTTTGATGAAATCATTTCAGTATATTTTAAGGCGCAGCCCATCTGGTTGACTATTATTCTGTAAGCCTGGTCAGTCACGCCGGCCATGGGTGCAAGAAAAATCCTACCATTTAGTTTAACATCCCCTATTGCAAGTATATTATCATCATGCATACCCCATAACCCCCCTTACACTGACATCTCCTGCCTGCGCCTCAGTTAATTCACCGTCATCATGTTCTATAAGCAGCGCCCCGGATGGTAATATATCCACTGCTGTACCCGTATATTCCATACGACCATTTATTACCCTTACCTTCCTGCCTATGGTGGCAGACATACTTTTTACTTCTGAAATAAATCCATTGTAGTCTCCACCCTTATATGCAGTATATATTATCTCTATTTCCTTCAGTATTGACGCCAGAAGCTCCGGTCTATAGAACTCTTCTCCGCTCTCTAAATACAGGGATGTGGCTATGCTACTTATCTCTCCAGGAATACGCCTGTTATTAACATTTAAGCCAAAGCCGGTAATTACATAATGAACAGCATCCATCTCTGCAGCCATTTCTGTGAGTATGCCGCATACCTTCTTGCCATTGACCACTATATCATTGGGCCATTTTATGAGTGGATTTATGCCCCGTTTTTGCAGGGCTCGGGCTATGCCAAGGCCAATAAGCTGGGTAAGTTTTGGTATCTCGCTTATGGGAACAGATGGCTTTAAAATAATGCTGCAGTATATCCCTTCAAATTTAGGCGAGTACCATCCCCTGGATATCCTTCCCCTACCTGATACCTGTTCTTCAGCCACCACTATAGTGCCCTCATCACAGTTACCTATGGCCAGGCCTTTAGCCACCTCATTGGTAGACCCTATGGAATCATAGTATACTATTTCCCTCCCCAGTACATCGGTCTTGAGGTAAAATCCGACAAGGTCAGGCAGAAGCAGGTCTGGGGCCTGCTGCAACATATATCCGTTTTTTGTCTCCGCCTTTATATCAAAGCCTCTTTCCCTGAGGGCATTTATCCTCTTCCATACTGCCGTCCTGGTTATCCCGAGGATAGAACTCAACTCTTCTCCAGAGATATATTTACCACGTTTTTCCATCAAAATCTCCAGCAGTTTATCCATTGGATCACCTTTAATATATAATAATAGGGTATCTATATAGATACCCTATTATTATATATTAACCTCCATATATTGACAAGAAGACTCCTGCTGCTACCGCAGTGCCTATAACTCCTGCAACATTAGGACCCATAGCATGCATGAGTATGAAGTTGCCCGGCCTTTCCTGCTGAGCCACCACCTGTGATACCCTTGCCGCCATTGGTACGGCTGAGACACCAGCCGAGCCTATGAGCGGGTTAATCTTACCACCAGATATATAGTTCATGACCTTTCCCAATATCACTCCACCAGCAGTGGATACCCCAAAAGCAACGAGACCCAGAACTACTATATATAAGGTACGGGTATTTAAGAAAGTCTGGGCATTGGTTGTGGCACCGACGGATGTACCAAGAAATATGACTATTATATTATTCAGCTCATTCTGTGCTGTTTTAGAAAGCCTTTCCACTACACCGCTCTCTCTGAAGAGGTTTCCAAGCATGAGCATTCCTATCAGCGGGGCAGCAGGAGGAAGAATCAAGGAAACTACTATCGTGACTACTATTGGGAAGATTATCCTTTCTGTCTTTGAAACCGGCCTGAGCTGTTTCATCATTATTTGTCTTTCCTTTTTGGTTGTAAGTGCTCGCATGATGGGCGGCTGTATTATAGGCACTAAGGCCATATATGAGTATGCAGCAACCGCCACTGTTCCAAGAAGTTCGGGAGCCAGTTTGGTGGCTAAGTAAATGGTTGTAGGTCCATCAGCACCACCTATTATGCCAATGACGGCTGCCTGCTTTGGAGTAAAACCCAAAAGGCCTGCAGCAACATTATAGGTTATAAAAACACCCAGCTGGGCAGCAGCTCCCATCAATACCGAAAGGGGATTGGCTATCATTGGCCCAAAGTCCGTCATGGCCCCTACCCCTAAGAATATAAGTGGTGGAAATATCCCAAGAGCATCACCCTGATACAGGTAATACAGCAGTCCTCCCGGCTGGGTCATGACCTGAGTACCATCTGCAGAGGTTTGATATACAGGCGGACTCATCAACCCTGCCAGAGGCAAATTGGCAAGAAGCATACCAAAGGCAATAGGTAAGAGCAGCAAAGGCTCGTACCTTTTTACCACTGCCAGATATATAAGGAAACATGCTACACCAATCATGATCAACTCGCCAATGGTCATGGCCTTGAATCCAGTACTCTCATACAGGTCTATGAATATTTTAGTTATTGACATTTAAACCCCTCCTACGAGAGCTCAACAAGCGGATCCCCGGTATTGACGGAAGCTCCCTTTTGGACATATATCGCTTTGACTTTCCCATCGGACGGGGCTATTATCTCATTTTCCATCTTCATGGCTTCCAGTATCATAAGCACCTGTCCTTTCTCTACCTCGTCTCCCTCTTTAATCTTAACATCCAGTATGGTTCCTGGCATTGGAGATGCTATCGCTCCCGGCGCTGCAGCAGGTTTCGGTGACTGCGGCCTTGGCTGAGGGGCTGCAGGTTTTGGCGTAACAGGCGATGTAGGTGTTACAGCCGGTTGTGATGTAGGGACATATGACGGCTTCTCTAAATCACCTGCCAGTTCTTCCACCTCTACCTCGTATGTATTCCCATTTACGGTGACCCTGTACTTTTTCATCATTATTACCTCCCCGATATTCTATTAATCTGCTCTTGTCTTGCCATCCTTCCCCATGCAGGAGAAGTATCAGGTATCCTTACTATATTTCTCACTACAAACCTCATACCCGGATTTGAACTGGCTATAGCGGCAGCAATTACTGCGACCAGTTCTTCATCATTAGCCTTCTCTTTTTCCAGGTTATTTATCGCCGAAACCTCCTTTACCGTTTCCTTCTCCGGTTCCTTATAAAATACATATTTAAAACCCATTATGATGAGTGCCAGAAGAATCAGTACGCCAAACACAACACCCATACCAACAATGGTAACCATCAGTAACTCGCTTCCCACCATATCACCCCTTTACACAGGCATATTGCCGTGCTTTTTGGCTGGTCTTGTCTCTCTTTTACTCCTGAGCATCTCAAGGCTCTGCGCAATATACTGCCTGGTAAACCTGGGTTCAATAACGTCATCTACATATCCTCTGGCAGCAGCTTTATACGGATTGGCAAACTTCTCCCTGTATTCTTCTATCTTCTGTCTCCTTGTCTCTGCAGGATCTTCTGATTCCTCTATTTCCTTTTTAAATACTATGTTGGCTGCACCATCAGGTCCCATGACTGCTATCTCAGCTGTAGGCCACGCAAATACAGCATCAGCTCCCAAATGCCTTGAGCACATGGCGATATATGCTCCCCCATATGCTTTCCTGGTTATCACTGTAATCTTTGGCACAGTCGCCTCTGAATAGGCATACAGCAGTTTTGCACCATGTCTTTCTATTCCACCATATTCCTGATTTGTACCCGGCAGGTAACCCGGTACGTCAACAAAATTGACTAAAGGGATGTTAAAAGCGTCACATGTCCTTACAAACCTTGCAGCCTTATCTGATGCGTCTATGTCAAGGCTTCCGGCAAGGAAATTGGGTTGATTGGCTATTATGCCCACACTCCTGCCGCCTATCCTGGCATAGCAGGTGATTATATTTCTTGCGTAGCCAGCCATTACCTCCATGAATTCTCCGTTGTCCACCACCGCTGATATAACTTCCTTCATATCATATGCCTTGTTCGGATTATCCGGTATTATGCTGTCCAGCACCTCTGCCACCCTGTTTACATCATCTCCTGTATTTTTCAAGGGTGCCTCTTCCAGGTTATTTGATGGCAGATAGCTGAGTAGCATCCTTATTTGATCTAAACATTCTCTGTCATCAGACGCCACAAAATGGGCAACACCGCTCTTTGAGCTGTGAGTTAAAGCTCCACCTAATTCTTCTTGTGTAACATCCTCACCCGTTACTGCTTTTACCACTTGAGGCCCCGTTATAAATATCTGACTGGAACCATTTACCATAAACACAAAATCGGTGAGAGCAGGGGAATAAACAGCACCACCTGCGCACGGACCCATTATAGCTGATATCTGCGGAATAACTCCTGATGCTATAGTATTCCGATAGAATATCTCTCCATAACCAGAGAGAGCGTCCACACCCTCCTGTATCCTGGCACCCCCTGAATCATTGAGGCCAACCAAAGGGGCCCCCATCTTAAGTGCCATGTCCATAACCTTACAAATCTTTTTGGCATGATACTCTCCCAATGACCCACCCATAGCAGTAAAGTCCTGGGCAAAGACATAAACCAGCCTGCCGTCTACCGTGCCATATCCTGTAACCACGCCCTCTCCGGGGATCTCAGTCCTGTCCATATCAAACTCTGTGCTTCTGTGTTCTACAAAAGTATCTATCTCCACAAAACTGTCCTTATCAAGAAAATATTCTATCCTCTCCCTGGCTGTCATCTTTCCCTTCTTGTGCTGTGACTCTATCCTTTTCGGTCCTCCACCAAGATACACCTTTTCTCTTCTTTTCATGAGGTCATCAATAAGTTCACTTACTTTCATCACCATACCTCCAGTCTATTTTCTCTCACAGAGTTCAAGCAAAACCCCATGTGTACTTTTGGGATGCAGGAAAGCAATCTTAGCCCCACCGGCTCCCTTTCTTGGCCTTTCATCAATAAGCCTCACTCCCTTATCTCTCATCTCCTCCAGTGCCTTCTCAATATCATCGACACGCAGAGCTATATGCTGCATACCCTCTCCATTTTTCTCAATGAACTTTGCGATAGGGCCATCCTCAGATGTTGACTCTAATAGCTCAATTTCTGAGTTGCCCAAGGGAAGAAATGCAGTTTTAACATGCTGTCCCTCTATGACCTCTGTCCCAGTGCATTTTATCCCCAGAGTATCCTCATAAAATTTAAGCACCTCATCAAGATTTTTAACCGCAATTCCTATATGGTCAATTTTCTGAATCATTTCCATATCTCTCCTCTGATTAATATAATATGGGCATCTGTTCACAATCAGTAGAGTTTCTTGCTGGTCTTAGGAAATATACTCTGGCTTTAACCATGTTTCATTCATATTAGATGTTATAATGTCAATATATAATTACAGCTATCTACAGCCCCCAATCCTTGTCTGCTTTATTATATCGGTAGAGGCACTGTATGGGTCCAATTCTCTCTTTGCTACCTTATCTACAATTCCCATAAGATCCTCTTTTGACAGCCCTGACATAATTTCTGCCATAATATTTTGCGTTAAAAGTTCTAAGAGCTCATTCTTAATATTTTCTCTCCTTTTATTATCAAAAATCCCTGAGTCTTTGAGATATCGCATATGTTCATCTATTGCATACAGGACATCTTCTATGCCCTTGTTGTCCTGTGCCACGGTCAAAATAACCCTTGGCCTCCATGAGGACCTTTCATTCAGGTCCAGCATGGCTTCAATCTCACGGGATGTCTTTTCAGCACCTTCCCTGTCAGCCTTATTGACTACAAATATATCGCCAATCTCCATTATACCTGCTTTCATTGCCTGTATATCATCTCCAAGGCCAGGTGCCAAAACCATTACGGTGGTATCCGCAGTTCCGGCAATCTCAACCTCGGACTGTCCGACACCTACAGTTTCAATAAATATATAGTCCATACCAAATATGTCCATTGCCCGTATTGCAGCTCTTGTCCCTTTAGAAAGTCCACCAAGGTGTCCCCTTGACCCCATGCTGCGGATAAAAATATTGGGGTCGGTAAACAACTCCTGCATCCTTATACGGTCACCCAGTATTGCCCCTCCGGTATACGGACTTGTTGGATCACAGGCTACTATGCCTATCTTTTTGCCCATCTTGCTGTATGCTTTAGCCAGCTTAGCTGTCAATGTGCTTTTGCCTGCGCCAGGCAGACCGGTAATTCCTATTAAATAAGCATTGCCGGTCCTATAATACATTTCTTTAATAACCTCTGTAGCCTCTGGTCTATTATTTTCAGCCATGGTGATAAGCTTAGCCAGTGCAAGTCTGTCCCCTTCAAGTATTCTTTTTTTTATATCCATTATGCCTCAACCCTGACATGAGCCTTTATGAATTCTATAGATTCAGAGGTTGGCGTACCTGGCGTAAATATCTCAGCAATACCCTGTGATTTGAGATAGGGGATATCCTCCTGCGGTATTACACCTCCACCAATAACCAGTTTGTCCCCCGCACCTCTCTCCTTCAAAAGCTGTACTACCTTGGGCAGCAGTGTATTATGTGCACCAGATAATATACTCAGGGCAACCACATCTACATCCTCCTGAATTGCAGCCTCAACAATCTGCTCTGGAGTCTGACGCAGGCCGGTGTATATAACCTCCATACCTGCATCCCTGAATGCCCTTGCTATGACCTTAGCACCCCTATCATGGCCGTCCAACCCTGGTTTTGCAACCAAAACCCTTATAGGCCTGTCCATGGTCTTCCCCCTCCTTATAATATAACTGATTCCTGATATACACCAAAGACTTCTCTTAAAACATCACATATTTCACCAAGGGTAGCATAAGACTTTACCGCATCTATAAGGTATGGCATAATATTTTCCTCTCCTTTGGCGGCTTTTTCCACGCCGGCAAGTACTTCCTTCACCCTATTATTGTCTCTCTCTCTTCTGAGTTTGGCAAGCCTTGCCTTCTGTTTTTCTGCAACCGCCGGGTTAACCCTCAAAATGTTCTTTGGAGGTTCTTCCTCTATCTGAAATTTATTCATTCCAACGACCACTATTTCCCCAGACTCTACAGCCTTTTGATACTCATAGGCCGCATCCTGTATCTCCCTCTGGATATATCCCTTTTCAATAGCCTTAGGCGCACCGCCCAACTCATCAATCTTCTTTATATACTCCATAGCCTTTTTTTCTATATCATCAGTGAGAGCCTCCACATAGTATGAGCCGGCCAGTGGGTCGACTGTATCGGCTACACCGCTCTCATAGGCTATAATCTGCTGTGTCCTTAAGGCTATCCTGACTGAATCCTCAGTAGGAAGTGACAGAGCCTCATCCCTTGAGTTGGTATGCAGCGACTGCGTGCCACCCAAGACAGCTTCTAAGGCCTGCAGGGTTACCCTTACTATATTGTTGTCAGGTTGCTGCGCAGTCAGGGTAGAACCACCTGTCTGAGTGTGAAACCTCAGTTGCCAGGATTTTGGATTCTTTGCGTTGAATCTTTCCCTCATTATCTTGGCCCATAGTCGCCTGGCCGCTCTAAACTTAGCTACTTCCTGGAACAGGTTGTTATGGGCATTGAAGAAGAATGATAGCCGTGGAGCAAACTCGTCTACATCAAGCCCCGCCTTTATAGCTGCATCCACATAGGCTATACCATCTGCCAGTGTAAAGGCCACCTCCTGCACTGCTGTGGCTCCAGCCTCCCTTATATGGTAACCGCTTATACTTATTGTGTTCCATTTGGGTACATTTTTCGAGCAGAATTCAAATATGTCAGTTATAAGCCTCATGGATGGGCCAGGCGGAAATATATATGTTCCTCTTGCCACGTATTCCTTCAATATATCATTCTGTATGGTGCCATCCAGCTTATCCATTGATACACCCTGCTTTTCTGCCACTGCTATATACATGGCTAATAATATCGCTGCAGGAGCGTTTATGGTCATAGATGTGCTTACCCTATCCAAAGGTATACCATCAAAAAGTATCTCCATATCAGCAAGAGATGATATGGCGACACCTACCCTGCCTACCTCACCTTCAGCCAAGGGATGGTCAGAGTCATATCCAATCTGCGTAGGAAGGTCAAATGCTATACTAAGTCCGGTCTGTCCTTGCGAGAGCAGGTACTTATATCGGGCATTAGATTCTTCGGCATCACCAAAGCCAGCATACTGTCTCATTGTCCAGAATCTGCCCCTATAGAGGGTTGGCTGCACACCTCTAGTGTACGGGTATTCACCAGGGAAGCCAAGGTCATTCATATAGTCCATGTCCTTTATGTCCTCAGGGGTGTATATCCTCTTTACCTCTATTCCTGAGTCTGTCTGAAACCTGACTTTCCTCTCGGGGAAATGGGATATGGTCTTTTGTACGAACTTTTCTTCCCATTCCTCACGGGCCTTTTTAATTTCCTTTACCTTATCCTCATCAAACATATATAAACCTCCCTTATTTTATTTTCATAGAACCCGTCTCTTGAAACCTTATGTGCCAGGATAGGGCTTTGTTCAGCAGCATTGGGGTGTGGACACCTCCGCCCTCTTTTAATGCTCTATTGACTACGCTGCCAGCGCCCGACTGTAAGGGTAACAGGTTTTCGGGTATACTTCCACGTTTCACCTCAGACGTCCACATTGACTAAAGGTATAGGTTTCCTATATAGTTGGGCCTCAGGATATACATCATCCATACCTTCCAATGAAAGTGGTTGGCTCAGATTTATCTCTATCATGACCTTCTCTGCCATCTTTGCAAAAGTCGGGGAATTACTCAGCGAGGTGGATGAGACAATATTTCCCTCCTCTATTATGGCCACTGCTTCTATTATAGCAAAATCCATCTTACCAAGAAAGCCATATCTCAACATTTGTGGTGCATGGCTCAAATGGATGTCGTGGTATGGCCTTTAGATGACCTGATGGTGTAAGACCATCTGAAATAAAAAAAACGGCTTCCAAGGTTTTCACCCAGTGAAAGCCGTATATTTATCCACTTTATGAGATAAAATATCTTTTTATCTTAGTAGATAAATGGCAACAAGCTACCTTCTCTTTTGCAATGATATATATTTGACAATGTTATAAAATCCCTTCTCTATTACTTAAATTATATCATAAAAAAATTTGCTCCCTTTGCACTTGCATATCCACACACAAAAGCAGAGTTTTTTAAACACCTAAGGTCAATCATTATTGGAAGCCCAAGCAGTTTTAATTCATCAATCATCTGCATTATTAATTTGTCGTCTTCAGGATTTTTATTTATACCTATCCCCGGTGAAAACATAAGCCTGCTATGTTCAAGCCCAAGTTGATAGGCAACGTCCATAAGCTTTTCTACATATCTTTTTATTTCTTTTATTACATCCTTAATATATCCCAAATCATAAACAACACACAGACTATCATTCTGTTTTACAATAGTCTCAATATCATTATGCTGAAACTCTGACGCCTTTATTATAAAAAGAGCATTATATATTTTTTCTACTGTTTCGTATGCGTCTTTCCCCAACACAATATCACAATCTTCTCCACCTATGAAATAAGTCCTGTCACTTTCAAAAAATCTGTCTCCAATATAAAAGCTGCTTTTTCTCTGATACATAAACAGGAGCTTATTGATAGTTTTCAGTATATCAGGTATATCAAAAAATGGCTGGGCATTAAGCTTCTTGACAAGCTTTTTGAACTGGCTCAATGTCCCCATGATAAGTATATCGGTCTTATCTATTATGCAGCTTACAGCACCTCTTGCCACAGCCACCTCTCCACCTGCAGAGAGCATCTCCTGCTTTATTATATTAGCGGCCGGGGCCTTTACTCCTTCAAAATACATATTTATATGTAATGCCTTGGGGGCCATTATATTTATTGACACCCTGTCTGCGCCCAGCCCCTTTATAATCTCCTTAGCCTCATCTATGTCTTCTATTTTTATTATGGTGCCATTTAGCATTTGACATCCCCTTCAATCCTCCGGAGGCAGTAACACGGTAAATATACTCCCCCTGCCTACCTTGCTTCTCACCCGTATCTTGCAGTTATATTTCCTGAGCAAGGCGTCGGTTATGGCCAGGCCATATCCCGTACCTCTTGCCTTTGTTGTGAAATTTGGCAAAAATATCTTGTCTTTAATATCCTTAGGAATGCCACACCCGTTGTCAGCAATCCTGATGCGGATCATTCCGTTTGTGAGTTCATCAGTGTAAATATATATAATACCGGTTTTGTTCATAGCTTCTATAGCATTCTGAAGAAGGTTAAGGCAAACTCGCTGCAACACTCCAGGATCAATCATAGCCTTCTTGATATCCTTAAAACATGTTTTTATAATATGCTCCCCATTTAATATAATAGTAAGTTTTTTGGTAAGATTTGTAAGTATATCGACGACATCAGCCCATCTGATATCATCCCCTGAGAACCTATTAATCCGCATAAAACCATTTGTAAGATTTACGGCCTTTTCCACCTCTTCCATCATGAGGTCCACGTACTCGCCTTCTCCAGTATATCTTGCCCTAAAAAGCTGAAAAAATCCTTTGATTATCGTCAGAGAGTTTTTAATCTCGTGGGCAAGGGTATTCGCATATAGTCCCTTTACATTCAATTCCTCAATCTCCTGCATCCTCTCCAGGTTGATATTAAAAAACTCTGTACTCACAAATACAAACACATATTCACTATTAAAGGAATTATCAAGTGAGACACGTATCACCAAAAATCTCCTATCCCTGTATTCTTTATACTTAAATTGGAAGTCGTCTTTCATTAAGTCAGAGTCAGACAGCAAAAATTCTTCGATCTTGCACTTTAAACTGTCTTCTGCAGGGTCTAAATCAAACAGTTTATACAAATTGCAGGAGAAGCGTACAAATTTGCTCTCTGCATTATATATTACGTATCCTGTGTTATCGTAAAAGTGGGACACATAGAGCAGGTCCACATCATTCTTACCCAAAACTTGCACCACCATTCTATCATTACAATTTTTTAGCTTCACACCTTTCGAGAAATGTTTTTAGTTCTACAATAAACCTCTCATGGATACCTTTTGCAATAAGTTCTTTTTCATCATAGGCCTCAACTGTAAAGACCAGCCTATGCCCACTGAACTCTTCAAGTACTGCATTCACCCTTACCCTCATACCTACAGGGGTAGCCTTTAAATGCTGAATATCTATCTTTGTACCAACAGTCACATATCCTACTGGTAGATGCATGTCCACCGCAGCCATCGCTGCATTTTCCATCAGGGCAACTACACGAGGTGTAGCTAACACCTTCACAGCCCCGCTGCCATAGTTGTCTGCAGTGTCCTTATCAGTAACCAATGTTTCAATTGTACCTTCAAGTCCTGTTTTTATGTTATTTAAATCCACTTTATCCCTCCTCACACATTTCTATTATATAACAAAATTTATTTATGGTATATACAAATATTACGCAGTATTGTATTAACACAATTTCATAAAAGAATAAAATAAAAAACAGGGTCTCATACCCTGCCCTATGCACTGGCAAACAGCTCTTCAAACTCATCTTTATTCAGTTTTTCTCTTTCAATTAATGCCCTGGCAACTGAGTGCAGTTTATTTATATTATCCTTTAACAGAGTTTCAGCTTTTTTGTAGCACTCTTCAATTATTCTTCTTATTTCCCTATCTATAGAGGCAGCAACCTCTTCACTGTAGTTGCGCTGCCTGCCAAAGTCCTTGCCAATAAATACTTCATCTTTCTCTGAGCCATAGACCATCGGGCCCAGGTTCTCACTCATGCCATATTCTGTGACCATCTTCCTGACAAGAGACGTAGCCCGCTCCAGGTCATTCTCAGCTCCTGTAGATATGTCATGCAGGACAATGTTCTCTGCCACTCTTCCACCCAACAGGTGTATTACCTCATCAATCATCTCAGATTTTGACATGAAATACTTGTCCTCTTCTGGTAGTATCATGGTGTATCCACCAGCCCTGCCTCTTGGTATTATAGATACCTCATGAACCGGTGCCGTATTGGGAAGGAGTTTTGCAAGAACTGCGTGTCCAGCCTCATGATATGCAACCAGCCTCTTATCCTTTTCACTCATCACCCTGCTCTTTTTCTCAGGTCCTGCTATAACCCTGGTCATTGCCTCTTCAAGTTCTTCCATGCCAATGGCTTTTTTGCCCCGTCTGGCCGCCAAAAGAGCGCCCTCATTCATCATATTCTCCAAATCTGCACCAGTAAAACCGGGTGTCATTCGTGCCAACGTCCCAAAGTCTACCTCAGGAACAATTGGTTTGCCTCTTGCATGAACCTTCAGTATCTGTTCCCTTCCCTTCACATCTGGAAGGCCAACAACTATCTGCCTGTCAAAGCGGCCTGGCCTCAAGAGTGCCGGGTCCAGTATGTCAGGCCTGTTAGTCGCCGCAATAACTATGATACCCTCATTGGTAGTAAAACCGTCCATCTCCACAAGCAGCTGGTTTAATGTCTGTTCTCTCTCATCATGGCCGCCGCCAAGTCCTGCACCTCTATGCCTGCCAACAGCATCTATTTCATCAATAAAGACGATACATGGAGAGTTCTTCTTGGCTTGGTCAAAAAGGTCTCTTACCCTGGCAGCGCCAACACCTACAAACATTTCCACAAAGTCAGAACCGCTTATGCTAAAAAACGGTACCCCGGCTTCTCCGGCCACAGCCTTTGCCAGTAGAGTCTTACCCGTGCCTGGGGGACCTACAAGCAGTACACCTTTGGGTATCCTTGCCCCCAGTTCCATAAATCTGCGTGGCTGTTTTAAAAACTCCACAACCTCCTGAAGCTCCGCCTTCTCCTCATCAGCACCGGCCACGTCGTCAAAGGTTACCCTTTTCGTCTGGTCCGTCTGCATCCTGGCCCTGCTCTTACCAAAAGACATCACTCTGCTGCCTCCACCTTGAGACTGCTGCATAATAAGAAACCAGAAGACAACAAATATCACAATCATAAATATTGTTGGGAGCATCTGAATCCACCATGGCGGATTTGTATTCTTGGGTTCAACATATTTTATCTGACCGCTGACAATATAGGGCTGTATAAACTGATCAAAGCTCTCTTCATTTATTATATTTGACTGAAAAGAAGTACCATTTTTAAGTTCGCCACTGACCATATTACCCGATATGGTTATACTGCTTACATTATTGCTGTTTATCTCTCTTATGAGACGAGCATAATCAAAGTTTTCAACCTGTGAAGTCTGCATACCGTACATGCTGACTATAGCGTATATGGCAATGATAATCAATATATAAAAACTTACATCCCTAAAAATTTTATTCAAAATCATGCCTCCTTTAAAAACCAAACTTATGGCACAACAATTAATTTTAGCACATTTAATATTAAAAAACAATAAAGCTGATTTTATTTGTCTATTCAAAGGCTGTCTTATAATATTACCTCGGTATCAGTTGATTTAACCTTAGAGCAAAGGTTAAAACTTATAGACCTCAGGTTTTAATATCCCAATATAAGGCAGATTTCTGTATTTTTCAGCAAAATCCAGTCCATAGCCAACAACAAAAAGGTCATCTATAACAAAACCGGTATAATCTACCGGTACCTCCACCCTTCTCTTCTTTGGCTTGTCCAGTAGGCTGCATATACCCAAGCTGGCAGGCTTCCTATCCAGCAATACCTTTCTCAGGTAGCTCAAAGTAAGGCCACTATCGATTACATCCTCTACAATAAGTATATCCTTCCCCTCAATACTGTAGTCCAAGTCTTTTATAATCCTTACCACTCCTGAAGATGTGGTTGACAGCCCATAACTTGACACTGCCATGAAATCCATTGATAATGGAAGCTCTATCGCTCTGGAGAGGTCTGCCAAGAACATCATAGCCCCCTTCAGTATGCAGAGCAGCATTAGATTTTTTCCCTTATAATCCCTGGTAATCTTCTGGCCAAGTTCACTCACCTTAGCCTTAATTTCATCTTCAGTTATTAATATTTTTTCTATATCCTCATGCACTGTAGCTCACACCTTTCTCGGCTGTTTTAGTATACTAAGTCTGTTATAGCAAACAGATACATCCTTAGCCCGCCCTTATATCATTACTAAACACTATCCTCAGGACATTTTTTGTCTCTCTATCCACTTTATATCTCTCACTTAGCCTCACCCCTGCTGCCCATACCACCTCGTCCCCATCAACAATAAGGGGGATATGGTCTCTCTTTTCCTTGGGTATCTTATTGTCAATGAAAAGCTCCTTCAGTTTTTTTGTACCTGTCATACCCAGCGGTGCTATCCTGTCTCCCGGCCTCCTGTTGCGCACGGCCAGGCCATTTTTGACCTTGTCAAAGTCAATATAGGCAGTGAGACGATTGTGTTCGAACTCAACCTCATCCCTTACCAGAAGCTCGGTCTTCAATACTGTACCAATCTCAGGGATAAAGACCTCTCGGCCGGGCTCTATCTCATAATAAAACATGCCAACCTTTTCTGTCGAACTGTTTCTGAATATTATTTTACCATAGCTGACCTCAACAACCAAACCATCAGGAAGATCCACACTGCTACCAGTTTGACATTTTAAAGCCAGCTTTACCACATCCTCAACATTTTTTAACCCTAGATTAAGATAATTACCCTTTACAAGCTTAACAGCATACCTGATAACCCTGTTTCTTATTGAAATCGGTAATCTCAAAAGATTTTGTATTTCTACAGTCACCCTGCCATCCTCATAATTTACAAAATCATTTAAAAACTTGAGCACAATATCCTCAAAAAATTCCTCATCCTCGCGAAGCAGGGTAGCCGTCCTTGCAATAGAGTCTACCACATCAGGGTTAATCTCCTCCATAGCTGGCAAAATTCTCAATCTGACCCTGTTCCTGTCGTACACAGCCTCATAATTTGTGGCATCAATCCTCGGCTCAATACCTTGCAATGAGAGATATTCTTCAATCTCACTTCTGCTAACCTCTATAAGCGGCCTTATAATCTTACCATTTACAGGCCTTATTCCCACAAGTCCAGTGGTACCGCTCCCCCTTATCAAATGCAGGAGAAATGTCTCCGCCAAGTCATTCTTATTATGGGCTACAGCAATTCTGTTTGCCTGTTTCTTTAAAGCTATCTCATTAAAAAACTCATATCTTACATTTCTTCCAACCAGCTCAGAGGAAAGGCCTGTCTTTTTAACAATCTCTGGCACATTGACCCTGCGCACAAAAAATGGCAGACCCAGGGTGCCGGCAATTTTCTCCACAAAAATGGCATCCTCATCCGCCTCAGTCCCCCTTATGCCATGATTAACATGAGCAACATACAGATTTAAGTCGAATGTCTCTTTAAGACTGTACAGGATGTATAAAAGGCAAAGTGAGTCAGGACCACCTGAGACTCCCACTACAACTCCATCACCTTTTTCCAGCATATTATATTTTTTTATGGTGGCGATTACCTTGTCTTCCATAAAAGTCAGCCCTCATAACACATATAATATTACACACACAAGAAAAATCAAGCTTGCCACTAAAATGATATTAATATAAAGGTCAAGGCAGTCTGCCTGAGCAACCTCAGCCAAGCCACACAGCATTGTAAGTCTTTCCCTTGTTTCGGCCAGGCCAGCATGGCCTTTAAAAACATCACTCATAATACCATACAGTCTTGATGGGATAATACCAGATAACTTCCTCAAAATCAGGTCAATACCCCGCCTGTTAAATGAATACATATGAACCGGTATTAGAAGATTTGCTATAAACATCATTATCTCAAAAGCTGCATACCCATCGTCAGCCCGTCTGACGCCACAATCCCAGAATGCCCTGTCATAGACAGAAGTATATTCTCTCACCATACCACCAACCTCAGAAAGGCTTCCAAGGTCTATAAGGCGTAAAATACCATTTTTAGTGTCCAGCATCAGGTTTTCAGGCTTTAAGTCTGTATATACATACCCCATCTTGAAAAACTCAGTAAAAATCTCTGCTATAAGGACGGCTATGCTGATTACAGTCCTTAAATCCAGCTTCCTTAATCTTATTATCTCAGCCAGGTTTTGCCCCTCTATATATTCTAATATTATATAGTGTTGTCTCTCATTATTCAATATAAAATCATCGATTTCATATGCTTCAGGCAAAAATTTTTTGTTTGTATTTTTAATAAATCTGTATTCCCGTGTAAGGCTTATTACATCGCTGCTGGCCTTAAGACAGTATTTCTTTTTATCCTTTAAAACAAGATAGGCAGCACCTATACCTCCCCTGCCAAGCGGTTTTATTATGGTATATGTGCTGCCACTCCAGAGCCCCGTTATCTTCTGTCCCGACCTCATAATTTCCATGACTGCCTACACCAAACTCTCATAGGCCAGCGGTTTATCCTTAATAAGTTCTGCTGCAAACTCAATGGCTGAGGCAGTAGGTGTACCTCCACCTGTCACTACCTCCATTACAATACTCTCCAGTTCGTCAATATCACTGGTAAAACCTTTCAACAGGTATGCCCCGTTTCTTTCTGATGGATAGCATATCACAGCAATCTGGGTCTCACCCTTCCTGGCTCCCAGTGACTTCAACAATTCTATAACTCCCCTTTTAGCTTCATCAATCTTATCTGCCATGCTTCCACTGGCGTCGATGACCACGGCCACCTTGAGATTTGTCTCATCGGTGAGCCTGTTAATAAAGTCCACCACCTGAAATCTAAGTTCAGGATGTATCTCGTCTATGCCTTTTTTTAAGACCTCCTTAAGTTCTCTGTCAACCACCTCGGTCAGGGTACCGGCAACAGACCTCATAGTGGCAGAGGTAAGGGTTTTCCCCAATTCGCTTATCCTTATGAGGTCATGCACTCCTCCACCTGCCCTTGCAATGCCCTTAATCTCTTTTAATGCCCTGTTGCTGCAGACGTTATCATCCACAACCCCTATGGCATTTATTATTATCCCGTCCTTATGGACGTTTCCGGCAACTATACAGGGGTCCGGTCCAATATTGGAACACCCGTCTGTCACTATATTTATCAGTCTCATCGTCATGTTAGCAGACATAAAGATTCCTCCTTAATTTATGGTTTTATATCATTCATTATTTCCATAATAAGGAGGAAATATTCATTATCCCCAGATTCTGGAAACCAATATGGTCATATCATCACCGGGTTTCCCTTTATTGAGCACCTGCTTCATCAGCTTCTCGGCCATTTCCTGAGGATTGCTGGTATCTATACCCTTTATAATCCCCTGTATTATGTCTTCCTTGTCTTCTCCATCTATACAGTCGATAACCCCATCTGTCATCATAACAAGCATATCCCCCTCATTTAAAATCCTCTTTACGGGCAATATAGAAATTTCGTCCAGAGCTCCTGCTGGAAGGTTTTCATTTTTAACTGTATCTACAGAGTTTTTCCTCTTTATATAACTTACAGGAGCACCCATTTTAAAAGCCTCTACCTTCCCAGAATACCTGTCTATTATTGAAATATCCATGGTGGTATACATATCATCATGAGACTTTAAATTAAGTATAGAATTTATTGACTTTATCGTTATATCCTCTGTAAATCCAGAATTTAAAAATTTCTCTAAAAGTCCAACCGCCGTGCTGCTTATTATTCCAGCCTCTTTGCCTGTACCCATGCCGTCACCTATGGCCACGAGGTATCTGCCTCCTGAAAGTTCACTGAATATAAAGTTATCACCATTGCCGCTGTGTTCTTTTGCTATATGCGCTACACCTGTAGTGACGTTGTACCTTTCTCTTTCCACCAAGTGTATGGTACATGAGTTTTCCTTTCCGTCCAGTCTGCATACATCGTCCTTCCTCCTGTATCTCTTGCCCATAACCCTTGATACAACAGGTTCAATTATTTTAGAACATTCGGCCTTACCAAAACAGGCCACCCTTTTTATAAAGACCTCATCGCTGCCGCTGTCGTTCTGCAGTACTATGACCTCTTCAGGAGTTATACCATCTTTATCCAATTCAACAAAAATCTCTTCCTCCAGATCCTCGCGGAAATGGTCGTGGGTCTTTATGGAGTCTGCCATGTTGCTTACAATTCGGCTTAAATCCTTCAGTTGCTCTGAAACAATCATCTGACTCTTATTAAGCCGCTTCTGCCACATGGAGTTTAACATGTAAAAATCATAGAGGTTGTTGATTTCCTTTATCATAGTATTTACGTGGATGCACCTGTTTTGTGGGACATCCTCGGCAGTAACCTCTCCCTTGAGCTCAAGAAGGGTTATCATGTCAAATATAAACTGATAGGTATAATAGAAATCCCTGCCCCAGCACTGATTACGTTTGATGCAGGACTCGCACACCTCATCTGCAGCCCGTGCTATAACCCTTGATATATCTTGTCTAACCATTACCGAGTTTCTTGCTCCGTCAAATACTGAAGCCAGCTCACTCATAACGCCAGACATGTCCTTAAGCCTGGTAAAGACAATATCCCTGGTCTTATGCATTAATTTTCTGCTGGATTTAAATCTCTCTATACTCCTGTTAAGGTACAAACTTAAGGCTTTAATCATGCTCCGCGGTATCAAAAGACAGATGAAGCCGGAAAGCAAAAGCTCCTTTAAATAGATGGACATGACATATCCTGCTAATTTGTCCAATATAAAGTAGGAAATAACAAGGCTGCTTACAGAACCTATTATGCCAAGGCTGCTGAATGCCCCAGCCAAGAGCCCTGCAAGCGAGAATAACAGCCCTGTTGAGGATGTCGCAGACCCTGTGATCTGTGTGACAACTGCCATCAGCACGCCAACTGCAGCCCCTGCCCCAAGCCCGCCAGTGTAAGCTATTATGGTAAGCCCTGACATCGCCACAATCATCCAGAGTGAAAGTCCATATACCCGGATATCCTTCAGGCTTGTAATAATAAGCCCATAGGTAATGCCTAAGGATATAATCTCCTCTTTGCTGAGATACTTCCTTGATGTGGAGCCCTGTACTATATCCAGTGCATTGTCAAAGACAAATACCGTAGAAAACACAATTACAGATTCCAGCACCACTAATATCAGGTCATACATTATGCGTCCTGTTAAAAAATACATCACCAGGCCTACTGTAAATACCGCAGATGCGGTAATCAAGGCCCTTACATTGGCTTTTGCTACGGGCTTTAAAAAATATAAAAGGGCAGCAACGACTGCATAAGTTACTATATATCTTATGGTATTCGGAAACATGCCTGAACTGAGAAGCCCCAAAATGCAGAAGGCAGAGATGACTATGTTCGTTCTGTTCCTGCCTGTAATACTGCCTATATAGGCCAGGCCAAAGGGAAAACTTCCATAAAACACCCCGACCCTGCCTATAAAAAATCCCATTATTGAGAGAAGCACAAATTTTTCTATAAAACTCCTAAGTTTGAATGTACCCTTCACAGTATCTGAAGCATTTCTTTCAACATTATCAGCATACATACCAATCCCTCCATAGAAAGATTATACCAATTTATGGAAGGATAATTTGTAAATATTTGGTACAAGAATGCATATAAATTATGACAAAAAAAGACACACCCGCATGGTGTGTCTTTTTTGCCGGTTATGCCGGCACCCTTTCAGTGCTATTGAGTATCCTGTCAAGCCTTTCCCTCTCAGCAAGGACCCTGCCATCCTTTTCGTCATAGGCATATAGAGCTCCATTGATAAGCCTTGTGGCAAGGGTACCATTGGCCATACTGTTTCCCTTAAGATGGGGGGCATCCAGGATCCCCATTTTTATAGCCCTGGCTATCACTATAGGGTCAGCAAGAGGGTCTTTTGAGCCTTGCCCTACGGCCTTGACAGCATCAATTATTGCAAGGGCATCGGCCACCAGTTCGTCCTTGCGCCTCATTATTTCTCCATCGGCGGTGACATCAGGAGCTCCCTGCATATGGTTCTTTACAACACCTCTCACCAGTTTTGCGCTCTCTATCACATCCTCTGGAGTTGCAGCATGGTGAGCCTCACAAAATCCCACCACATGATAGATATGGGGTTTTATAGCCATAGCTGTATAGCATGATGCGGCAAGCTGCCCCTTGGCCATGTAAAGGTCGGTGGGGAAGCTGGCCAGGCCCGCTCTTGCCTGCCTGTAGGTTATAAAGTCATCATCATGGAGTGATTCCACCAGTTCAATAGCTGCAAGCATTTTTGCTATATCCATCCTTGGAGACTCGTTGGGAGGAAGGTTAAACATATACTGGGCAACATAGTGCCTTACACCCATCTTTTTGGCATTGTATGCCGCAAGGTATGAGGCTGCCACATATATGGCATCGTGGGCATCCCTCAAACCCCAGTGGTGGGCCTCATTAACCTCTACAGGCACTCCCCTCTCTCCATGCCATCTCATGAGCTGTTGATTTTCTGCTATAGAGGTTACAAGGTCCCTCGGTCCCCTGCCATCCAGCCGGTTATACCAGCAGAGGGGGATGGCTGCCCAGGCATTGTGTATGGTATCTAAAAGCATCTTTGCCATTTCAAATACATTATTGGTACCGCTGTAGCATCTTAATAGAGGATAGTTCCCTGTTCTTGAATTTTCATACAATGCCTTGAAATCTTCCGCAGTACGTAGGGGTGCTCCTCCTGCCCCATCAAGGTCATGGTCCATTTTTTCAGGCTCAAAGAAGTGTTCCTGGGCATTTTGGTCGGGGGCAATGGATATGACATCAACCACCTTTGACTCGGCAATCTTTCTCACACCCTCAATGGTCGCCCCAAGGTCAGGAAGCCCAAAATGGTGTCTTATTACAGGGAATGGATATTTGCTTTCTATCCTGCCTATCAGGCTTTGAGGATAAATCTCATTCTTTTCCCTGTTATCCTCTATGCCCTTCAGATACATGATGGTATCATCCATGTCCCCCGACCCATCAAATATTTTTTCAAATATCCTGTACTGCCTTGCAACATCGGCCGTTGGCTCAGTACCTCCAAATACCCATTTTATATCCTTGAGCCTGTATCTCTCTATTCCAGAATCTATTTTATCGAGTAACGGTTTTAATGCAGATGGTGTAAGCCTGTAGCTTATGCCTACCATGTACGGGCTGTGCTCAATTGCGGCCTCAATGATCCTTTCTGGCGCCACGGCAGGCCCCATAAACATGGTATCGTAACCCTGTTCCTCGGCTAACTTCAGGAAGTTCATAATACCTGCTACATGGACGTCGTTGCCAAGTGCGGCTGCTATTATTAGCCTCTTCATAACGACACCTCCTTCTCATAAGCAAAGTTACCTTCAGCATATGCCAGTATCTCGTCTTTTGTTAACCCATCTAAACCCAATCTTCTGGCATTTCTTCCGTTCTCCCAGTAGTCTATGCCGTGCATACAGGATGCCAGTTGTATTACAGACTTGATTGTGGGCGTATCCACACCCACCTCATTGCCAAGAGAGGCAATAGGCACAAGGCTGTTTGGGACATCCTCAAATATATACCTTGTGTTCACGGTTGCTGGTGCCTTTATACCCTTATAAGCCCTTGTGTTCTGGATGGCCTCATAGAGTGTCTTCCCCTTGGCTCCGTATGTCTCTTCCAACCATTTTTTTGCTGAAGGCAATTTTATGCCCAGCGCCCTTGCCACTCGAAGCCTCTCCATATCTATCCTCTCCAAAACAGTAGCCACTGAGGGGGATACACCTTCAAGATAATATTCAAAACCGTCATTATCAGCCTCTATTCTGCCTGTATTAAGCAGTGTGGGTGCCGGGTGAAATACTGCCCCAATGTTATTAAGACTCGTCTCCAGCACATTTTTGGCAGGCACAAACTGCGGATATGCCTTATTTATCATCTTTACGGTAGGCCAGACCATAAATGAAGGTATTGTGGCAAAGAACACGATGTTTTTTACACTGTTAATCCTTATAGTCCCTGGCTCTTTCTCTCTGCAGGCATAAATAAGGGTCTCTGCCTCTCCTATAGTTACTCTTCTGTCCATGTTAAGCTGCCTTAAGATATTGTTAAACTCAAGAGCCCCTCCTGTCCTTCCCGGGTTTAATACAATCACCTGACCGTCTTTAAGGTAAGGGATTACGGCATAAGCAATATCCCTGTGCCCTGAGGCAGGCACCGTAACCATTATAATGTCTGCATCCTTTACCGCTTCCCTTATATCAGAGGTAAGGTCCGGTGTTCCAAAACCCTCTACCTCTCCCTCTAAGGTTATGCCTCCCCTTTGCCTTAACCTCTCTATCTTCTCTGGAGACCTGTTATATAGGGTTACGTCAAAGCCCATGATAGAGAGGTGCGCAGCCATAGCCTGGCCGCCGTTTCCAGCACCAATTACTGCAAACTTCATAGACAACTCCCCTTTCTACGCTTACGAGGTTAGCTGACGGGTTAGGGCTGAAAGAGTTGGCCCTTCCTTACGGATTCACCCCGGATAGTTGGTTCCCCCGCTCCTTTTGGATTCAGCGTTAATTTAATATTATATTTAATTTTATACTGCAGAATACGGACATTCCTCATCTGCAAAACCTATTTCTGTAGCAGAATATAAACTTTAGTAAAAGAAAAGCTATGGAGAAACCATAGCTTTCATTAGTCTACTCTCCTCTTTCAATGCTTACGAGGTTAGCTGACGGGTTAGAGCTGAAAGAGTTGCTCTTCCTTACGGATTCACCCCGGATAATTGGTTCCCCCGCTCCTTTCGGATTCAGCAGTTAATTTAATATTGAATTGGTGATTTTATTTTAATATAATAGAATGGATTTGTCAATAGAGTGATAACAAAATTTTGTTGTTATTTTTCGACATATTTATATATAATTTAATTCAATTTATTTGGAGGTTGGCAATGAAAAACTATAAACAGATAATTAAAGATTCAAGAGGGAATAAGGAGCAGATGCACAGGTTTTTTGAAGAGATATCTGCTGAAATCACCTCAAACAATTACATCCTTACAATGGACTACTCTGTAAACAACATGTACAATTTTTTTAAAGCTTTCAGGTTTAACAGGTTTATAAAGTCATTCCCTTCAGAATTTACCCTGCCCGTAATTGAAGGGCTGCGATTTATTGAGGTTAATCTACCTGAGTGCATAAATCTCTCGGAGGAAAATATTAAGGCCTTTGTACCTTTAAAAGAGAACCTGTTACAAATTCTGGAGGGGGTTTTATACGCTATTGATGATCTAAACATCCTCCTATCATTATATGAACAGGAGTTAGTGGTTAAAGATGTAACAAGTGACCTACGACCTTTATATGACAGTGACCATCAATTTATTGACGATATGATGGGTTATCTGTATGCTGCAATAGAGAAAGACGAGAACGGAACCACTGTCAATAAAAACATTAAAAGCCTTATACTGCTCTTGCCCATGGGTTTTGTCAAAAACGAGTTCCTATCATATGTGGAAAGGGTTTTAAATGAGGCTCTTTCCAATATGTCACCCTCTGGCATTAAAGCAGTATGTCAAAATCTCGCCAGCCTCACCAACCATACGTCCAATCCATATTACCTTAAGCTTTATGAAATAGCTAAGGAATATGGACTGGATAAAAGGCCGGGCGGCCTTTCATATGAAGAGATAGTCTCAGGTATGCATTTTATAAGTTTCTTTTCCAATGCATTAAATCTCTTCAAATCAATTTTAACCTCCATTCTTTCAATTGGAGATATCATAACAGACAGCCTGGCCGCAAACTGCATCGACATGAATAATTACTTATATTTAAGCAGTATGATTGATGACTATATAAACGGCAGAAGGATAGCGGTAAAACTATCTCCTCCTGACAGAAGCATGATGAAAGATCACCTAAAACTTCTCTCCACCTTAACCCAGTACGGCAATGAGTTTATTTCGTCAGGTATTGATACTCTGACACTCTCACAGGTAATATACAAAGGCATGGGGTTTGCTTTTTATGACACAAAGGAGGACAACCTATTATCAGAGCTATTTAATCTTTTCGAGCATGACATGGATGAGAACCCAGCCGAAGAAGAATTTATAGATGATAACATAAAGGATATCGTAAAAATGATAGATGACGAGATAAGCCATTTTCCTGCATTCTTCAGAAAGGAAAGGATGAAATATATTATGAACATTCTACCGGTAGGGTTTAATAGCATGGATGAGTTGCATGAATATATCCATATGAGTTTGGACACATTGAGCAATGAACGGTCGTTGTATTATGTCGAGACACTGGTGGCATCGCTTATAAGCAAAAACGAGGGTCATGACTAATCCCGACCCTCAATCCTTATCTTCCCTGTAGCCTTTTCAATATTTATCTGCGTATCAAATTCCTCTGAAAGGGACTTTAACATGTCCAGTATTTCTTCTCCTTTTTCACCGGTGGCCGGTGTTGGCTTTACCTTATCCTCTATTACAAAGGGACTAATAACCGCTTCACTCAATTTACCGTCATTAAAATTGAGCCCAAGGACTATACTTTCTTTATTTCTACTGTCATTCTGGTCAAAGACAAAATTCCCGAGACTGTAGGCTACAAGGCCACCCTTGTATACCTCAATACCCTGAAGTATATGCGGATGACTCCCTATTACCACGCTGGCCCCGGCATCTATCATCTCATGGGCCATCTGCCGCTGTTCTGCAGGAACTATGGTGCTCTCCTCAACACCCCAGTGTGGCATGACGATGACTATGTCAGCAGCTTCTCTTGCCTTCTTTATATCATCAACTATCGTCCCTATGTCCAAGGGGGCTGTCCCGCATCTGTCCTTTAGCGCCTCCATAGTCCTGCCATCCCTGCTCCATTTTACATTGTAAAACTGGTTATACCCCAGCACGGCTACCTTTATGCCATCTATGTCCTTTATATACGGTGTCCTGGACTCTGCTATGTTACTCCCGGCACCTACAGTCGATATACCATTTTTTCTTAATATGTCCACGGTATCCATAAAGGCATCCTCACCATAGTCCATGGTATGGTTGTTGGCAAGGGAGAGGACATCAAATCCAAGGTATTTAAGCGTCTCTACTGCCTCAGGCCTGGCCCTCAGGTATATGCCTTTTCCCTCCATTTTCTCCCCTCTCTCGGATATGACACACTCCAGGTTTCCGACAGCCATATCTGACTGTATATATGGTTTAATATCCTCAAATGGTCCTGTGTATCCCTGGTTCTTAAGCCTTGTGCCAACCCCTCTTCCCAGCATGATATCCCCAACTGCGGTGATATAGGTATGCCTCGTCACTGCTCCAGGCTCTTTTGTTTCACCTCCATCATATGTGACCTCCCCTACAGTCCTATCAACAGCTTTGACAGTGCATCCTGATAAAAAAATCGACATAAGAATCAAAAATAAAGACAGATATTTTTTCATACCTTCATTATACCATTAAGGTATTGTTTCTGCGACAATAAATTGCCTTATCCTGTAATACCATCCACAGGCATTCTTGATACATACAACCAGTCTGCGTACTTTACACCATTAAATTTTTGAATTAAAATGTATACAGGGAGGGATACATATGGATATAATGGAAATTGTGGCAGGTCTTATGGAACTTTCTGCCAGAACAGCCCCCAAGGCGTCAGGCCAGGACTATGTGGAGTCAAAAATATTAACGGGAGACATCTTAGACCAACTTGCCGACGAAATGGCGAAATTTGGCCAAGAGGTTAAAAAGGTCAATTTCGACAGGGATGGCAATAATGTGAGGAATTCTGACGCCGTGCTCCTTCTGTCACTCAAAGAGCCAAGGGATGCCGGCCTTAACTGCGGAGCGTGTGGATATGAGGATTGTGCAAGTTACCGCAGCGCAGGCAAAAAAGAAGGCCCTGAGTTTAAGGGGCCAATATGCGCGTGGAGGCTTTTAGATTTAGGGATTGCCCTCGGCTCTGCTGTAAAGACAGCCAGCATATTAAACGCAGATAACCGCATCATGTATCGTGTGGGTGTGGTGGCACGAAAAATGGGCCTTATAGAAGGCGACATTGTTGTGGGGATACCCATCTCCGCGACAGGTAAAAGCATATATTTCGACAGAAAGAATTAAGCTGCCTATAAGCAGCTTAATTTATTATTACCGCATCTTTCCCTCCTACATTGGTAAAGAATGCAGCCATATGGGTTACACTGTACGTACCATCCTCATTTTTTTCAATTTCTTCAGTTTTAAAGGCAGATGGATACGTGCTGAATGTGTCCATGTAGTAAACCCCGCCTCCAACAGTTTTGCCTGGATACTGGGACTCTACCTCTCTTAATATTTCCCCCATCCAATTGGATATGTCCGTTTTGTGACCATTAAGCAGCGCAGAGAGCCAGTTATGATAGCTTACACCAGACCCGTCAAAGGCAGCCAGGACTATAATATTACCCTCGTCTGATTCTGATACAGAAAACCAGTCTATCCAGATGTCAAGGTCATTGATATTTGCATATGAGTAATTGTCAGCCAGATACTGTGCAAAGTCTTCATAGCTCATCTCTCTCCTGAGGTCATCAAATGTCATGTCAATGGCCTGGCCCTTTATCATATCTTTAACCTCATTGATAGGTATGGCAAAGTTGATGTTCTGCCCGGCTAAATATGTGGCAAACGTTATACCGATAACCTCTCCCCTGCTGTTGAAAAGCGCACCACCACTGCTCCCGAAAGAGACCGGTGCTGTAAACTGTATGTCCCCATTCCTGATGGCGCTTACTATTCCCTCTGAAACAGTATTGTCAAGGCCAAGAGGACTTCCTATAGCCACCACCTTTTCCCCTACCTCCACATTGTCAGAATCACCCAGAGACACAAAGGGGAAGTCCTCGCCTTCCACCTTCAAGACAGCTATATCTCTTTTCGTGTCGTAATACCTCACCACGCCCGCCTTGTACCTGTCCTCTCCCAGCACAAATTCGGCCGTATCAATTCCCTTTATCACATGATAGTTAGTAACTACAGAACCGGAGGAATCTATTAAAAATCCACTCCCTTCGGATATCTCTTCTCCATTTCTGTTGTATCCGATGATACTGCCTACTGCCCTTTGGTTCCTGGCTATTTCCACGGTCGACAGATCTTCAGAGCTCTTTTCCCTGTAATTAACCGTTATTGTTTGGGTATCATTGTTATAGTTTACGTTGCCATCAAAAGACTCACCTATAAACCTCAATGGGACAAAGGTATATCCGTCAATAATCCTTGCAGCCTCAGAAAGCGGCACGGCCTGGCCATTTACATAGCCATTGCTGCTGCCTATGGTAAGCTGTACAACCCTATCTCCTTTTATTCCTGTCACCGTCCTTGTCTCATCATTCCAGTACACCTTGGCCCCCATAGCCTCAAAGAACGGGCGCATCGGCACAAGTGTAGTACCATTCTCTATAATTGGAGCAGGATTAAATTTATGGTTCTCGCCATTTATATAAATGCTGACCCCTGCCGCATAAGCCGGCACAACAGCCAAAAGTACAGAGACCATGATGATAAAAATTATCGCCCTCTTCATTTTAATCACCTCTCTCACATTATATCACATTTGCCCGACACAACCCTCCCTGACTAATATCCCTTTGTTTTAGAAAACCGTGCACTAAACCTGCGGCCATCACTGCGTTTTTACATTTAGATCCACAAATATACAGGCACACCTTGGCTCGCTATACAGTAAACTGCAGCCGTAGAGTCCCTCATCTAATCAATATAACTGATGCGTTTATATCGGTCAAATTCAGTAAGTATACCTTACATGCCATGTTCTATAGGTTCTGGCACTGTCAAGCCCTCTAAGTCAAAGTCAGGTACATACTCATCTGAAGAAGATTCCATTTCCTGTACATATCCGTTTTCAAGGCCAATGTTAAAGAAATAGTCTATTATAGAGTCATACTCCTTCTCTGTAACCCTCTTATTTAACTCAGGAATGTCCTTTGCCCTGTAGAGAGGCACGTATTGTGACATTATGCTCACGTATACCCCTGCTGGCAGATTACCCCTTATCCAGTCCAGTACCCGTTTGGAGTCCTCCAGTTGTCCCGGTATCATTAAATGCCTTATAATGAGGCCCTTTTTGATGATGCCCTCATCATCTAAGGCCACTTCGCCAACCTGATGATACATCTCTAAGATAGCCTTAGTGGCTACATCAAAGTAGTGCGGAGCCGACGAGAGGCGGAAAGCCAACATATCGTCATTATACTTCAGGTCTGGAAGATATACATCCACCAGTCCGGTTAACATCTTTAATGCCTCGACATTTTCATAGGCATTGGTGTTATAGACCACCGGTATGGCCAGGCCGCTTTCCTTTGCCAGCCTTATAGCCTCTGCTACCTGAGGTATATATATAGTAGGAGTCACAAGGTTTATGTTGTGGGCGCCTTTATCCTGCAGCCTTAAAAACACAGTGGCAAGTTCCCTGATGCCCACCTCTTTGCCGAAATCCTCCTGGCTTATCCTGTAATTCTGACAGAACTTACACCTCAAGTTGCAGCCAGAAAAGAACACTGTACCGGAGCCTTTTGTCCCGCTTATACAGGGTTCCTCCCACTGGTGAAGGTAGGCCTTGGCAACCTTTACCTTATCATCTGCTCTGCAGATGCCCGTCTCTCCCTTTCTCCTGTTTACCCTGCAGTCCCACGGGCACAGCCTGCATTCTTCCAGCGCCTCCATGCATCTCACCCCTTTCTGAACTCCTCCTCCAGGATACCCATAATATATTCGTTTACATACCTGCCATGCTTGTATACGGCCTCTCTTATAAGCCCTTCCTTTTTAAAGCCGCACTTCTCATAACACCTTATAGCCCTCTCATTGAAGTCGTAAACATGCAGATACACCCTGTGCATGTTCATCTCATTGAAAAGAAAATCAAGCAGGAGTCTTATGGCCTCAGCCCCAAGACCGCGGTTTCTATTCTCTTCTCTTCCTATACCTATAGCAATCTCACAGTTCCTGTTCTTCCAGTCTACATTATGATAGGATATGTTACCAATATACTCTCTGTTCTCATTGAGTATGATTGCAAACTCACCCGACTGTCTTCTGTCCTTATCTCTTTGAGCCCTTTCCCTCACAGATTCAACAGTGGCCGGATATGGCACCCCCGGTATCTTATAATCCCTGGCATCCTCGCTGTTTCTTATCTCTACAAACTTCTCATAGTATTCCTCAGTAAAAGGCACAAGCTCTACCCTCTCACCCTTAAACATCGTCATAACCACCCCCCAGAAATATTATATTGAATTATACCATGACAGAAACGGGGATACAATGTTAAAATGATATGGGGGTGTATATATGGTCTTGCCAGAACATGCGGTTGTAAAACTAAAAGATGAAATTATGGATAGATGATTATGACCTCGGCCTGTTTAAGATTCAGAAAAAAGATGAGGGATTAGAGGTATACTTCAAAGACAGGATGTTTAACATTTTCAGGATAGTGCGAAATGGCTCGCTGGTTGGGTACTACATAAACATGTCCAGCCCCGTCCGTAAGTACATGAACAAACTGGAGTTTACTGATTATGCCATAGATATATGTATATCTCCTGACGGCAGATATGAAATCCTCGACATGGACGAGTATGAGGAGTTCAAGTACAGAATAGATGATGATGAAAACAAAAAGATGCTAATGGAATTTGAGGATATTAAAAAATCCCTCGAAACAGGAGGGATTGGATATATAAATGACCTGCTGTCTGTACTTTTAAATAATTGAGGGTGTCATGACAATATATGCATATATGAAGCCCCTATAAGCTTGAAAACTTTATAAATGTCAGGTAGATGAGGGCAGCAGACATGCACACAGGATAAGCCCACAAATCCAAATCAAATTACCTGCACCAGTATCCCCTCAACTAATCCAATGACAAGCCCAAGAATTCCGCCTATTATCTCTATCCCTCTAAGTTCTTTCCCTGCAGCATAGAGTGCAAGCTCCTCCACCTTGGAAAGCTCAAACCCGTTTATCTTATCCTCCACAATCTTCTTTATGTTTACCCTCTCTGTAAGCTGTTCTATCACCCGTCCAGAATCATTTTCTATAAAGTCGGTAACCTCCTCCATGACGGCCTTTTTCACATAGTCTGCTATCATCCCTTTGAACATAGATGGTATATATGATGGAATCTTCTTCTTTATTATAAGGTCAAGCCTATCCTCAACTGAAGATAGTATCTTTTCCCTGTCGGCATCACCAACAAGGTTGTTTATAATATCATTTATAGAAATAAGCTCTCTCTCCACTATCTCGCCAAGGCTGCCCGCAATATCCCCACGCCTTTTTGGAATTAACCCCTGTATCTCGATATTAAGCACAGGTATTATTATTGGGTTGTACGGTCTGAAAAGCATCATTATAGCGAGATAGTTTGTAAACCATCCTATTACAAAGCCCACTGCCGACGAAATGATTATGCTTAAAATGTTCAATTGTTACACCTCATGATAAGTATATCATTTATATGAGACACTATTCCATGGAAAGATTATACACCAGTGATGCAGCGCCTACTATACCTATATCTTCCCCCAGTTTGGCCCTCACAACCTGGACAGTCTCGTAGTTTGTCGGAAGTGCCCTTTCCTCAATCACCTGTATCATCTTTTCATAGTACATGTCCCATGCCTTTGAGACACCCCCGCCTATTGCTATCATCTCTGGATTAAATGAATTTATTACATTGGTAAGCCCAACACCGAGGTATAGTGCCTCATCATCCACCAACCTTACAGCAAGTGGATCGCCCATCTTAGCAGCCTCAAACACGTCTTCAGCCCGGATGTTTTCATATCCTGCGAGAATTGAATCACTGCATCCCTCCACGGCTTCTCTTGCAAACCTTGCCAGTGCTGTCCCAGACGCCATGACCTCGAAGCAGCCATAGTTTCCACAACCACATCTTGGCCCTTTATAGTCTATAGTGGCATGTCCCACCTCCAGTGCATTGGCGTTTTCACCTTCATAGAACCTCCCGTTTAATACAGCACCTCCACCTATCCCGGTGCTCACTGTAATGTATATAAAGTTTTGAACCCCTCTCCCTGCCCCAAAGAGCCACTCCCCTAGTGCCGCTGCATTGGCATCATTATTTAAAAGTACATTGACACCATACCTATCTCTTAATATATCAGCTAAAGGAATATCTCTCCACTCCGGAAGGTTTGGTGGGCATACAACCACTCCTTTTTTAGAGTCAATGGGGCCAGGCGAACCTACTCCTATCCCCTGTATATCTCTTGTGTTTTCAATTATTTTGTCTATGATACCCATCATTTCTCTTATACTCTCATCGGGCCCTTTTGTCGCAAATACTTCCCTGAAAATTATTCTGCCATCCCTATCTACAAGGCCGATAGCCGTCTTTGTCCCACCTATATCAATTCCTATGGCATTCACTATATCACACCTCCACGAAAACTCATGATACACAGTCCATTTGCTAAATCTTTTCGATCATACCAAACCCCAGGGAATTCTTCTCACCAAGCCCCGCATGGTATGCTATCCACATAAGGTCTTTGTCTCCTGACATGATAAACGGTGCAAGGTATCCTTTTATGTATGTACCCTTAAAGTTTATCAGCTTCCCTTTGGGGTGATTTTTGAGATATTCCTTATCAAAGTAAATATGCAAATCCTTATCTTCGGCGCTGCTCTGTACCATAAGTTCATACTTCCTCTTTAGATTTTTTATCAGATTTTCTTTGAATCCATCTTCATTGATATTCATATCCCTCGGTTTTAATTTACCATCAATCTCTCTTTTTGTACTCATTGTGATCGGCGACAGACATAGAAATCTGTTTTCACCATCTTCAAACCTTGGCTCTTGTAAGGCCTCAATCTCTTCTATCTTTAAAATGGCCTTTCCTATCCTCATCTCCCCCATATTGAGCATACTTGAGGCCAAGTCCTGCATAAACTTTACAACGGGTGAAGATATGTACAGGTCTACCTTACCCCTAAACCTCAGATATGGGCCATTAACATCATAAAAATCCAGCATCCTCAAACCGGAATATGTAAATAACTTGAAATGTTTACCACCATACACAAAACCTTCATCATGCAATAATCTCGAAAACTCTGCATCCTCCTCGTTCAACAGATGATATATATATGAGGTTATAAAATAGTTGTAGTTAATGTCCAGCGTCTGCATGTCATCTGTAAACATCCTTACCCTTATTCTCAATTTATATCATCCCTCTCAATGCATCTAAATTATAACAAAAAAAGATGTCAAACAACACCTTAAATGAGATTATCAGTAGGATTTTTCTCAATACCCATTATGGTTTTCTCCACAAATTTATCGTCGGGCATTCTAAAGATAATCACCGAGTCTTCTTTTCCTTTTATAATTTTTGATAAACCATTCTTCATCTTATAAAACTGACCTTCAGTAAGTTCACCTTCAAATACAGAATTCTGAATCCAGTTCAAATATGTCCTTAAAAATTTCATTACTTTACCAACCCTCTTTACATCTACATCATATACAACTATCACATACATTTAACCACCACATCAACCTATCTCCAGTTTGCACCAGCCCATTGTCCAGTATTTACCACCGTCCATTATAATCCTCTTAGATACTGGAAATAGTCCCTTGTTTTTTAATTTTTTAAAAGTATTAGCAACCTTCATCCTGTTGTCGTCATTTAGCAGTTCTATAACCGTGTTGTTTTCAATACCACATCCAAAGCCCAACCTGAAGTTTGCCCCACCAGTCTTAATCTCATTAAAATAATTTGATACGCCATGAAATCTCTCTTCTTCTTTTATAAGGTTATCCTTAAAGAAACTTTGACTTTTCTCTATTGTCCCTTTAACATCCGCTATCCCTCTGACATTGAGCTTCTTTGCTGTATACTCGTCGATGATCAGTGTACCTGCAAATGTCACATTTGGTTTTATACATTCTCTGTATATCTCATATCCAACAATTTCTCTGCTGTATCTACCAGTGCTTGTCTTGTTCACAGTATCTACCCTGTATATTGCACTTATATTCTCATCGTTACTGAACAGATCTGAGACCTTAACCGCTTTAAATATATCAGTATTTGCTGACGGAGAGTACCCATATACTGATGTCCTCAATATATTTTGCATAAAATTACTGGAATTATTTACGTCAAACCCGTTGTTCAACTTTAACCTGTTGTCGTCGTAACCCCACATTGTATTTAATATTGCAGTCCTCAGGGCCCCCTTAAGACTGGAGCCGGGTATGAACGGCCTGTTTTCCAGCATATCAATGATATTTTCTTTAATTACATTTCCCTCAGAGAAGTTGCGATAGTATGATGGGAGCACCCTCCTTGATATACTTTTTACAAAATCAATTATGTTTGCATCCAGTCTATTGCGGTTTTTATTTAAAAAATCGGAGATTGAAGGGGTACCAGCTTCACTGTATTTTTCCCACAGCCCAAGTTCATTCAGTCTGTAAGCCAGTTTATATAAATCAATTATATACAGGTTGCCATTATTGTAAAAATAACCCGATGATGTTATCTCCTCATTGCTACCGCCAATATGCACCGGCGATAATGTTGTGAGTTTTATATTGTAAATCATATGGAAGCCTCCCTCGCCGGTATATTAAAGGCCAGGCCATATCTATAGACCTTATCTATGGACTTACCCTTTACATCAATCACAAGTATCTTTCCGCTTATATCTTCTTTAAAGATCGCTCCCTCACCAAGCATCCTGCACATATACATCACTGCATTACCATCAGTAAAGTTGGTCCACCAGCGCCTGTCTATTATCCTGTAACTTACTGCGCTCCTTTTAAAACTCTTACTATCATCTGGGTAAATAAGAGAGAGTGACACATACCTCTCCGGTTTATCCGGTATCTTAATCTCCACAGCATCTATAAATTCCGGTACAAACCTACCAAATCCACAACTCCTCATACCGCCCAAACCTTTATCCCCAAGGTACTTTAACAATACCTTTAAACTCTTCCAGTCATCCTCATCACAGTCAACCAAAAAGTGAAGACCGCAGTTTTTATTAAAGACAACAGCCGCCGAATAGAAAAGGCTTGATACCTTGGTTATCCTGTCCAGAGCAACCCTTGGCCTTATATATGAACTTACACTTCTGCTCTCCTTAAAATTATTACTGGAATTCATAAACAGTTCCCAGTTGATTTTACCTCTGTTAATAAGGTCTTCAAAACAATGTTTATCAACGAATCTGGTAGATTTAATCAGTTTTCTCTTCTCCAATATTGCTTTTGCATCTGCGCCATCAAAGTCATTGATATTTAACGGAGGTACATAAAAATAAAGTATATCACCTACAAATGGAAAAGCAGATGTGACCCTTATATCTTTAAAATCAACTCCCGTCTCTTTAGAAGATATATATATGGCGCTATATATGGTGTCTGAATGTATGTAGTCAAGGGAATTCTCCACACCTATACCCTTTTCACCTATATGCATAGGTGTGTAAAAATTCAACTTAATATCTCTTAAAAACAAAGGGCTCACCCCTCCTATTCAAAGTACCTTATAATTTCGTCAACATCTGCTGTATCCATATCCGGAATTTCTACCTCTTTTACAGGTGTATTGCCAAAATAATAGTTGGACAACCGTACCTCTGTCTTTAATCCTTTGATCCTCAGCCTGCCATATCCCCTGGATACACTGCCTCCCAACCCCTCGTCCTGAAGCAGCTTTAAAAGTCCTATTATTGTCTTAATGTCCTCTTTAACCTCTTCGCCATCTTCTTTCATATCCTGATCTACAGTATATGTAATAGTAAAGCCAAACTTAGCCCCCCTTGGAACCCTTTCCATCTGCCGCGGAGTCGCTGCCGATGTTATCCTGTCTAGGGTATTTTCATATTTAATTTCCGTTAAATATCTCTCCATACTATCAAGTTCAATCTCATCCTTGTTGATTAAGAACGCATCGCTTACAGAGATCCTCGATGGCCTGCTGTTCTCCTTATCTGTAGCTCCAAAAATTCTGCAGACAATGCATTCAGGTTCCATACATTCATGCCTTCTAACCGGTCTTTTATCTGTGGCAGAATTCCTGTTAAAATACTCATCACCATTTTTCTTTGCAGCCTCACTCTGTTCCAGAAGGCTACGCATCTTGCCCTTTATTGAGCTTCCAGGAATATATGGCTCGTTGGAAATTGGGTCTCTTAATACAGGATTATCAACACCACCCACCTCTGATATATTCTCAGAACCGCCTATATGCATACCTGTAATAAGGTCTATCTCGCCTGAAAGTATAATGTTGCCATAAAACTTACCAGTCCTCATCGACATATCCCATACCTCCATCTCTATTTTTCTCTTCCACCATATACCTTGTGGTAAACTATCAAAGCCTCAATCAAGCGGTCTAACTTTAAGAATTGATTAAAGCCACGAATGCCATCATCGGTTATTCTTGATATAAAGACATCTATTATGTTAACTATCTCTTTCAACTGCGTATGCCTTGTAGCAAAATAATCAAAATTGACCTTAAGAGATAGCAGATACTCCCTTCTAAACTCATCGCTTCTGTTGACATAGTTATTTCTTATTTTTTTAGTAGAATCAAGAAACCTTCGCATTTCAGTGTTTTTAGCGTCATGGGCTATAGCAATATTGGCCAGGGCTCTTCCAAGAAACACAATATCTCTATCAGATATGTCATTTATATCTTTGCTCTTTAAAAAATCAGTTATATACTTCAGGATGGAGTCTTCTGTAACAGCCCTTCTATCAATGTACAGTATGGAAGGGGTTATCTTCGTATTTGACTGCCTGAAGTTATGTCTGTCTCTTTGTCTTGCTTGTTCAGAATCTGAAATGCTATTAAGAAAGTTTTCATAATCCTGCCTTAACTTTTCTACCTTGCTGTCTTCTACATCACTTAAGTCAAAGTTTAGGATTTCTTCTATTTTCTCTTTATCCCTATCTTTCTTATCACCATTTTTACCTCTATTACCAATATTATCCTGAAAAATCCTGTACCTTATAGCCTCAAGCAGTATATCTTCTGTATTCATTTAATTTCCTCCTTTCTTGTGAGCAGCAATGCAACTTCCAGTGCGCAGGCAAGCAGTCTTGCTTTTTTGCTGTTTAATGCTTTATGCCTCACATCTCTCCACAAATTACTTTTAACATTATTTTTCTTTTCAACCATGTTCATGACATAGTTTATATAGACCACATTATAGTAGCTCTTACCTTTTCTATTCCTTTCAGACCCCTTTAAAACATTATAAATGTCTTGGATACTTCCTTTAGAATAGTCTGTTGCCACATAACTGTCGTTAAGGTCAGCACCTGCAAGCAGATTGTTTAGATAGGCTATAACGCTGTCTTTGTTTAAGTAAAAATCGTTCCATGAAAATACATTATTGAAGATTGAAATAGAATTTTTACTCTCATTTTCTTTTGCTCTTCTTTCCGCACCTTCAGATATTTCAGCCAGCTTATATATGGGTACATCAGGGTCTGCTAAAACTATACCCCCTGATATGTTTAAACCATTGTGAAAACCTGTGTATTTTTTAAACTCATCATAGGTAATAATGGCTGCATCTATAACATCATCCCATGTCCCTATGAGGAACAGATCGTCACCACCTGCATAAACCAGGTTAACGTCCATAGGTCTGCCTTTGAGTATATCTATACGCCCCGACCTAACTTTTAGCTTATCAGGTAGCCTCTCGCAGAAAAATATACTAAGCCTTTCTGATAGCTCCGCATAAGATATCAGATCCACGGGGGTCGTACTGAAAATATTTCCGAGATTATCTACATCTGCTCTAAAAACCCCAATCCTCTTATCACCGATGGCTTTTCCTGCCAGGTTATCTATGCTATCTTCCGTACTGAAACTACCATTGAAAACATATATACACCCTGTATTCTCTACATCAAAACTGTGGGTAAATTCATCCTTTGGTATGTTAAATATAAACTTATGGTTATAAGATTCAACAGGTAGGCCAGGCCCACTATAAAGCTTATCAGCTATTTTAAACCCATGAGCACAATCTATAACACGCCCAAGCTCCATTATATTATCGCAAAATTTACATACTTTTACCTCCATACCTGTAATGTCTTCTTCCTTAAATAAACCATGACAAACGGGACACTCTACCAATCTAGCTCCATCACCACGTAATACTTTGACCCCGTCAAATATGTCATCAATCTGGTCAAGCCACTTCCTTGATTTCACACCATTCAGCTTATCTGCCAATGTCATCAGATAGTCCTTTGTATCCCCTTTAAGGTCATTTGCTGATACATTTAAAGTCGCCGCCGATACAAACAACGTACCCCCGAATCTGTCAAAAATAAATCTATTTAAGCTTGAAACCTCTTTATCTATAGTTTCTTTTATTTCATCTCTATTAGGAAGGAGCAAAATACCACCGCCACCAGCATTGATAACTATATTTGTTCGTGGCAGGTTGAACTTCGTAAGCAGGCTGTAAAACAAATCCTCAAGTAGAAGCTCAAGGTAAAATGATTTGGCCCTTATCGTCTTGAGAGCTCCTTTTGAAGAAACAGTATAGATGGTATCCTGAATTCCAGAGTAATCTACTTGCAAGAGAAGATATCTCTTTTCATCATCTTTCAGTGCACCATATATGAGCTTGTCTGATAAATGCTCTGAAAAATAATACATATCACACATAGCCAGTGCAGTTATAAACTTTGAGTGAAAATAAAATGATTTTCTCAGATCAGTATGATTCAGCTGAGGCAGGTTAAGAGTATATCGCCTCAATAGATTTAAAAGATATGTGCTATCCTTTGATTTAACCTCTCTACTTAAGCTGCTGGCAATATCAAAGAGGCTCTCACCATTACCTGCTGGTTCATCTACAAGAACAGCATTATAAGATGGTTCACTATAATATTGTCTTTCGGCCTTCCCATTTACTAACGTACATACTGACATAAGGTTGACATCGCCAAAAGTCTCATCCTCTTTATGTCTCCTATTAAATACTTTCTCACCATTATTAACAAAACCTGCCAGGTTTCTTATAAATATGTCTGGTGCTTTATCCGGATCCTCATGAAACAATATGATATTTGATATATCTTCATCATTAAAAATCTTTCTTGCCCATAAAGATCCACTTTCCGCATGGCCGATCTTCTTAAATTCAGGAATTAAAGACACAATACCTCCAATGTCATGGAAGAGAGAAGCAGTATAAAGTTTCTCTTGCGCACTGTTCAAGCAATCGCCCCCTTACAGGTTTATTACTATAAACTGGAAATCATTATCCAATTGTTTAAAATCTACCTCCTCCAGCCTGCAAAACTCATTTAATATTTTAAAGACAAGATCATTAAACTTGACATACTCCGTCTCAGAAAGTATGCTGTACCCATGTGCATATACAGAGCTATTTCTGAGCTGAGATATATTAAACAGATTGCCTATGCTCAACTGCAGGCATAGCTCATCTCCAATTGCCTTTAATAAGATATAATCATTGAGCAACGATAGGTTCTCCGGCAGGACATTTATTTTTTTCATTCCCTTTTCCAATACTGAATTCATCTTCTTTAAAACTTCTTCGTTTGGTATGTCTAGTTTGCTGTAATCAGGCCTAGCCGTATCTATATCATACCTTGCAAGCCTTATCTGCCCTATCAGCTCAAGAACCCTGTAAAGTAACAATATCGATGTGTCATATTTCCTTTCTCTGGCCCTTCTTGCAGCATTCTCATATATTGTAAACAGCAGTGACAAATATTTATCTTTATCCTTCAAGACTGAGAAAACATTTTTATCATTTTTAAAATCCCTTAAAGGACTTATCAGTAGATATTGTTTTTTTAATGCCTCATAATACTGCAGTGCTTTCAGATTACCTTCAACCGGCCTCCACGAGTCCATGAGATCAAGCAGATCTTTTAATTTTACCACAGCCTCATTGAAATTAAGATTATCCCATGCCCTGTAAATATTTGAAAGAATTTTCATAAAAGTATAGTTTCTGTCCGCAGCTTTCAATTCCAGTTCATAAAAAATATCGAATGCAGAAGCAAACTCATTGTTATTAAAAAGGCTAAGTGCCTTGTCTTTCTCCAGGTCACCTAAAACATCATAGGGATTTTTAACAAACTCAAGTCTCTCGGTACCCGGTTCTGGCTTTCTCATTTTGCTATTGTATGTACTCGCAACATATACAAGGTCCATCTTAAAATATGCCCCTGCCATCGCTATGCCTGCAGACATCGCCTTTGTCCCACCCGTAAAATCAATAGCGGCATTTTTGGGGCTCTTCCATCTATCAACATAGATTTTTTTTATTGCACGATATATATCCACAGGGTCATCCTTGCTTATCTCCTCCACAACAAACTGAGACGGCATCAAACCCGTTTCCTTTACTACAACATCAAGGTTCTTAAGTGAATCAGGAGTATACAAAAACAATACTTTTTTGGGTTTCAAGGCCAGGATAGTCAAAACCAAAGGTTCATAGGAAAAGCCAAGAGACAGAATTAGATAATCATAATTGCTGCATCTGTTACTCCATTCATTTATAAATTTTTTCTTAACAAGAGGAAATATCTCCGTGGAGTAAAAATCTTCTGCCTCATTGGCTGGCATGTTCTCCCATTGGTTCCTTAATTGTTTTAAGGCTTCATCAAAACCAGTATTTTCATACATAAAATTCGTCATCCCCTTCCTCATACCTCATGTACAAAAAGTAATGACCGGCTGTCATGTATAGATTTAACTAAACATGTCTATTTAAGTTTCTTCCGAATTTCCCACCTCTTGAGCTCCTTGATAAATAACTTCTATTTCAGTTATAGCCTTATCTAAAAATCCCTTAAAGCTATTATATTTATTAAAAGTTGGTCTCCAGCCAGCATGGTTAATATCATTTCTCATATTGGCAATATTATAAATCTCCTCTGCAAGTTTTGATATTGCACTATCTTGCAATATTTCACCAACAAGCGATTTAGCTTGATCGTCCTCGGGGGTTTGAGATGTTTCTAAATTATTATTATTTTTTAATTTTTGTACAGTTATCCCATTAATCATCTTACTAATTTCTTCTCTGCCATGAACATCGCATTTGTCAACACCAATCCTGTCACACAAAAATGTTAATATACCCTCTTCCAGTATAGTCAAACCCTGCTGAATTAAATTATGTCCATTACACCATCTGACAACCTCTATCGTATTTTTAAATTCATCATCCTGTGAAAAGTTTTTAAATAAATCACTCAATATTTTAAAGAGTGGAGTCATTGGCTTTACATATGATTTTTCGGTTACTTCTATAGCCCTTTCTAACGAATCAGCTAAAGAAAGAGCAGACTCAGAAAGCAATGGCCCCCTGCATGTAGCTATATTATCAGTAAATTCTTTTAATTTTTTGCCCATATTCTCCAATACATTTTTATCCTCAACTTTTCCTTTAACCTACATTTCCTTTCTGCCCTCATTAATAAGGTCAACTATAACTTTTGTATTTACCAGTTCCCAAAAAAGTAAAAAGTTTTACACTCACTTTGCATCACCTTCAGTAAATTCTATTTTAATACAATATTCTACAAAGATTTATAAATTCCTCTTAAAAAACTATTATTTTTAATAATTTTTCCAGACATAGATTTTAAAAATACATTGTACCGCTATATTCATTTCAATTCTGAAAACCTGTAAACTGTACATTTTCCAGCTTCAATCTATTGAAATAGCCATTCAAACGGTTTAACTTCCAACATCATCGCAGGTTCACAAATATGTGATGCATTGCTACTAAGTCCTTAGTCCATAAAAAAGAGTTGATTTACAACTATATTGACCCCTTATTATCATCGAATCTTGACCCCTCAAAATAAAAAACATGCACTCTCCTTATCACAATATAGGGGATGGACCTTTTCTTGCCAATAGAAAGGCACCATAAGCCTACAGTGGAACTTCAGGAATTTTGCAAACGCCAGGGTATATTACACGAGCGAATACCCGTGAAATCATCGGAAAGAAATCCTAATATAGAGCGATTTTTCAGAACATTGAAGGAGGAGTTTGTCAATCTAAATAAGTTTGATGGGTATAGCTCGTTTATAAGAGGACTTGATAAGTTTATAATGGATTACAATACTATAAAGCCCCATCAAACACTGGGACATATGACGCCAAACAAATTCTACAAAGAAATTTTAAGAAATAATGCGAGTCGAAGAGTATTAGTCGTTTAAGTCCAAATAATCGTGGACCAGTACAGTCCGATTTGAACTCCAGATATGGAACTCTAATATTACACACATTTTATATTTCAATTCTACAATGGTCCGATTTAAACTACACGCCCGTCCGAGTGAACTATTAAATATTCCAAAATTTCAATTCTACAATGGTCCGATTTAAACCCTTGCCGATTCGCATAATCTCTTTGTACTGCTAATGATTTCAATTCTACAATGGTCCGATTTAAACCCTATACAGGTACTCATCAATACCATAGGCTTCTTCGTAACCCATTTCAATTCTACAATGGTCCGATTTAAACCTCTAAAATTTCATCGTCCATACAATAACCTGTTAATATTTCAATTCTACAATGGTCCGATTTAAACACAAATCCAATCATAATGAATAGTGTCAATGATATTCATTTCAATTCTACAATGGTCCGATTTAAACAAAACTTTTTCAATTAGTTCCACCTCCTTTCAATTCATTTCAATTCTACAATGGTCCGATTTAAACATAAAAGGCTTGTATCCCGCTCAGTTCCCATTTAAATATTTCAATTCTACAATGGTCCGATTTAAACTGAAATTTTACGATTATTCATTAAACCAGTATGACTAATTTCAATTCTACAATGGTCCGATTTAAACTCTTAAGGAGGGATATATTTTGTTAGACGAAGTAAAATTTCAATTCTACAATGGTCCGATTTAAACAAGTAAATGAGCGTATTGATAAACTTATTGATACTATATTTCAATTCTACAATGGTCCGATTTAAACGAAATTTTTGAACAAATACCAGCTTAATGATATGGATTTCAATTCTACAATGGTCCGATTTAAACTAAGCTCAAGCCTGCTTGTCTTCTCCATCTCCAAATCAATTTCAATTCTACAATGGTCCGATTTAAACACCTTTGGAATATCAAATACTAATGGTGTAGCTGATTTCAATTCTACAATGGTCCGATTTAAACAAATGCTATCAATGTTTTTTTATTGTCATCATCCCATATTTCAATTCTACAATGGTCCGATTTAAACCCATTCAATACTGAGAAATCGTTTAAATATAATTTTATATTTCAATTCTACAATGGTCCGATTTAAACAATTTCCAATTAAATTATCTGAATTACAACTAAATTCATTTCAATTCTACAATGGTCCGATTTAAACAAGTACAGACAAAGCAGAACCGCCTGATTGCTATAAAATTTCAATTCTACAATGGTCCGATTTAAACCCAGGAAACCCAGGTTCCTGGTGGATGACGTTCCTGCATTTCAATTCTACAATGGTCCGATTTAAACACCTTTGGAATATCAAATACTAATGGTGTAGCTGATTTCAATTCTACAATGGTCCGATTTAAACAGGTTGTGGGGAGAAAGGAGGGGCAATAAGGACCTGATTTCAATTCTACAATGGTCCGATTTAAACCAGCAGGCAGGGGGAATAACTCTTCCTGGTCAATGAATTTCAATTCTACAATGGTCCGATTTAAACGCTGGCAATATTTTGAATTCTACACTGGTCCGATTGAATTTCAATTCTACAATGGTCCGATTTAAACAAAACTTTTTCAATTAGTTCCACCTCCTTTCAATTCATTTCAATTCTACAATGGTCCGATTTAAACAGTTACTGAGGGGCATATAGCAGATGGAGATCTTTAATTTCAATTCTACAATGGTCCGATTTAAACGGATGCTGTAATGGCAAGAGTAGGGGTAGATTTAGCATTTCAATTCTACAATGGTCCGATTTAAACTGGATCTTCTTCTAAAGCTCTGACTTCATTAGGTGTTTTAATGCCATTTATTTCAATTCTACAATGGTCCGATTTAAACAAGTAAATGAGCGTATTGATAAACTTATTGATACTATATTTCAATTCTACAATGGTCCGATTTAAACTATAAAAAGGCACGTATCTAAAACTTTTCATATTTTATTTCAATTCTACAATGGTCCGATTTAAACGAAACTTTCTTTAAATGTTTCAGCTATCTCTGATACATTTCAATTCTACAATGGTCCGATTTAAACTATTTAGATACAGATTTAAATAACATTAAAGTTTAATTTCAATTCTACAATGGTCCGATTTAAACAAGGCAGAGCACTAAAGCCCTGCTTTTGTTTAGTTTATTTCAATTCTACAATGGTCCGATTTAAACTTTTTTCCTTTCAGGTATAATATGACTATTATGCCTATTTCAATTCTACAATGGTCCGATTTAAACTGGAGACCACTTTCTGGTCTCCCTCTGGAGAAAGTAATTTCAATTCTACAATGGTCCGATTTAAACCAGGACTGCCGTCCACCAGGAACCGAGGCTTCCTGGATTTCAATTCTACAATGGTCCGATTTAAACTATAGTGCTGTGTAGATGGCACGTTATACTAAACTGATTTCAATTCTACAATGGTCCGATTTAAACAAGGCTGCAGGACCTCAGAACTGCGCCTGCTATCAAATTTCAATTCTACAATGGTCCGATTTAAACTCCTGCAGCTCCTCGTCAGTGAGCTGCAGCTGGTTGAATTTCAATTCTACAATGGTCCGATTTAAACCTATCACCTTACTGCCTTTATTAGTTTCTTCCAAAGAATTTCAATTCTACAATGGTCCGATTTAAACTTCGCTGGCAACATGCTCCTTGCCGAGGGCGTAACGGATTTCAATTCTACAATGGTCCGATTTAAACAAATGGAAGAAAATCATCGTCATTTATTAATACTTTATTTCAATTCTACAATGGTCCGATTTAAACCAGAGCCTTTCTCAGACCTAAGACTAAATATGATGTTACATTTCAATTCTACAATGGTCCGATTTAAACCAAGCAGCAGGGTACCTGCTCGCCAGGCGAAAAAATATTTCAATTCTACAATGGTCCGATTTAAACCAGTTTACGACCTTTTAAAGCCGTCTTGCCAGTTTTATTTCAATTCTACAATGGTCCGATTTAAACCATATTGGATAGGCATGCCGGAGTACTAAATCTTCCCATTTCAATTCTACAATGGTCCGATTTAAACCACGCCAAATTTAAAAATTTTGTGCGTTCGCATAAGATTTCAATTCTACAATGGTCCGATTTAAACAATTGACGATGGCAACAAGTATAGGGTGAGAATTCAAATTTCAATTCTACAATGGTCCGATTTAAACTCATATTTACAACTTTCAATAAGCTTTTTTAGCTTATATTTCAATTCTACAATGGTCCGATTTAAACGAGAGCAGTTAGGTTGGGACCTCGCCAACCTAACTGTATTTCAATTCTACAATGGTCCGATTTAAACAAAATATAATAAAAATCTTCCTGTAGAAATGCTCATATTTCAATTCTACAATGGTCCGATTTAAACTGCTGCCCACTTGTGCTCCACTTTCATCGTACAGGTATTTCAATTCTACAATGGTCCGATTTAAACAAGCTCTTTGCCAAGAGCTTGGTAGTTGCAGTTGCACATTTCAATTCTACAATGGTCCGATTTAAACGGGGAAAAGTACCCTGAGGCGTTCAGGTTTCTCTTATTTCAATTCTACAATGGTCCGATTTAAACGTGTTCGCCACGGGGCGTCGTGGCGGACGCCTAGGGATTTCAATTCTACAATGGTCCGATTTAAACCATTCCCTGCACGTATCGAAGTGCAGGAGATGACGACATTTCAATTCTACAATGGTCCGATTTAAACAGGGAGAAAAAATGTTTGAAAAAGAAAAGCTATTAAGATTTCAATTCTACAATGGTCCGATTTAAACCCAGGCGATTCTATTATAGTCGCCCAGCTTATGGGTATTTCAATTCTACAATGGTCCGATTTAAACAGACTGCCTAAACAAGAAATTTGTCACTACAACCCCAATTTCAATTCTACAATGGTCCGATTTAAACGGGGCGAAAATACCGCAGCAAAAAAGGAGGGTAAAAATTTCAATTCTACAATGGTCCGATTTAAACCGACCAGCTTTCGGGGCTGTTTAGGTCCCGAAGGCCTATTTCAATTCCACAATGGTCCGATTTAAACAATATGTGAGTGTTTGGTCACCACCAATATAATTTATATTTCAATTCTACAATGGTCCGATTTAAACCATATCGTTTATTTTTTTGCTTGTATTTTTTCATGTCATTTCAATTCTACAATGGTCCGATTTAAACGTACGCTATGCCTGGGAAGGAAACAGAAGAATTGGCATTTCAATTCTACAATGGTCCGATTTAAACAGGGACAGTGACAGTATATGAGAAGGCAGTAAAAAGTAATTTCAATTCTACAATGGTCCGATTTAAACTGCCCGACCGGTGCTCGCAACCATGCCATAATTATGAATTTCAATTCTACAATGGTCCGATTTAAACCAGGGCGAAGATTAATTCATGGGAGGGAGGTTTGCAATTTCAATTCTACAATGGTCCGATTTAAACATCTGCCGTACAACTTGGTACGGCAGATAGAAGGTGATTTCAATTCTACAATGGTCCGATTTAAACCACGCCTATGCAGCCCGGCGATGAGGCACTTGTAGTAATTTCAATTCTACAATGGTCCGATTTAAACCGCAAAAAAGGAGGTATAAAATGATTAAGATAAAGGTATTTCAATTCTACAATGGTCCGATTTAAACTGTGACAGGGTTTTCGGGCAGTTTCATACCCTCACGCATTTCAATTCTACAATGGTCCGATTTAAACTTGCTCGGCGCTTTCTAAAACGCCAGGCTAGTATCTCATTTCAATTCTACAATGGTCCGATTTAAACGCTCTTCCCCCGGCATCAGCCGGGCGGAGGGTGAACATTTCAATTCTACAATGGTCCGATTTAAACCAAAATGTTATTTATTCGTTTGACAGAGGAAAATGCATTTCAATTCTACAATGGTCCGATTTAAACGGAATAAAAAAATGGTTGAAAAAGAAAAGCTATTAAGATTTCAATTCTACAATGGTCCGATTTAAACTTGCGAAGGTGAGGTCTATTTTGAGGAGAGTTTTCTATTTCAATTCTACAATGGTCCGATTTAAACTGGGCAGCAAGCCCACAAGTTTAAAAAAGTTAATAAATTTCAATTCTACAATGGTCCGATTTAAACCGTAGCCGATATGCCTAATAAAAAAATAAGGAGGAAAATTTCAATTCTACAATGGTCCGATTTAAACCAATACCTTTGGTACAAAAAAATAAAAATTTTTTTAAATTTCAATTCTACAATGGTCCGATTTAAACATTGAGGGTCATGCGTGAAAAGTATGGCTGGAATGTATTTCAATTCTACAATGGTCCGATTTAAACAAATAATGGATGAGTTCAAACATTTATTTAGTGAAGAATTTCAATTCTACAATGGTCCGATTTAAACTAAAGGTACTTATGATGAGGTCGTGTACTGGCAAGAATTTCAATTCTACAATGGTCCGATTTAAACCCGGAGGAAATACAAGCGATGCTTGACTATTGTTATCCGATTTCAATTCTACAATGGTCCGATTTAAACAGAGCAGTGATAATGGGCAGGATGTATGAGAGGGAGAATTTCAATTCTACAATGGTCCGATTTAAACTTGCCATGCCACCTACCATTAACCGTTTTTGTATATAATTTCAATTCTACAATGGTCCGATTTAAACGTTTAGGCCCCGAAGGCCTGGATTTCTTCAATCTCCGATTTCAATTCTACAATGGTCCGATTTAAACTACGTAGAAGAAAGGCTATTGCAGGCACTTGAGAAAATTTCAATTCTACAATGGTCCGATTTAAACTATAAATGGGTAAAATAATACAATTTCCAGCGGGAAAATTTCAATTCTACAATGGTCCGATTTAAACGGTCCTGGGCAGATTATATTATACCATAAGGAGGTTATTTCAATTCTACAATGGTCCGATTTAAACCAGCCAGGGTTTCATAGCTATGAAATCCTGGCATCTAGATTTCAATTCTACAGTGGTCCGATTTAAACCAAATATAGCATCATTCACCGTGCACGTCCTAATATATTTCAATTCTACAGTGGTCCGATTTAAACTAAAGGAGGTGAAGCACATGACAGCAGAGGAGCTAATATTTCAATTCTACAGTGGTCCGATTTAAACCCCCGTGCAAGAAGGGAATACTTGGGTCGCCCAAATTATTTCAATTCTACAGTGGTCCGATTTAAACAAAAGCCACCCCGACGGAAGTCCACGACAGTGGGCAATTTCAATTCTACAGTGGTCCGATTTAAACCGGAAGACTGGGAGGGTGAAACCGTGCTGGAGGCAATATTTCAATTCTACAGTGGTCCGATTTAAACTTATCATCATACAGAGACTTCAGGTCTCTGTATGTTTATTTCAATTCTACAGTGGTCCGATTTAAACGGAGGCTTGCCTTCTTTGCGAGGGTGAGGTATATCTATTTCAATTCTACAGTGGTCCGATTTAAACCCGCACGATTTCTTCCTTGGATAATTTCCTGGTCTGATTTCAATTCTACAGTGGTCCGATTTAAACCTGCGGTCCAGGTTTCGTCGATATCCTCATCGGTATATTTCAATTCTACAGTGGTCCGATTTAAACTGAAAACCTGCTCGCAGAAGAGTATTATGCAGCCCTATTTCAATTCTACAGTGGTCCGATTTAAACCGGGGCGAAAATACCGCAGCGGAAAAGGAGGGTAAAAATTTCAATTCTACAGTGGTCCGATTTAAACCACCCCCTCAATTTTTACTGTCTTGGCCCAATCCGGATTTCAATTCTACAGTGGTCCGATTTAAACTTTTCTCATATTCTTCCTGTGTTATCCTTCCTTTTGATTTCAATTCTACAGTGGTCCGATTTAAACGGTGAGATTGACTGTGGATGAGTGCTGCTTGATTACATTTCAATTCTACAGTGGTCCGATTTAAACCGTTCACCATGCATGTTTTAATATTTACTACTTCATATTTCAATTCTACAGTGGTCCGATTTAAACCCTCCCGATATGCCTCCAGGTTTTCTCTGCCCCCGATTTCAATTCTACAGTGGTCCGATTTAAACCAAAATTCCATATATTACCCCAAATGTTGGATAATGTATTTCAATTCTACAGTGGTCCGATTTAAACCTATTGTTCGCAATGCCTCTCTGTGCGTCGTACTATATTTCAATTCTACAGTGGTCCGATTTAAACAATTCTAACTCTTCTAATTCTAATTCGTCGTACCAAATTTCAATTCTACAGTGGTCCGATTTAAACCAATTATGAAGAAGCTCAAAGAAATGGGTTTCTCATGATTTCAATTCTACAGTGGTCCGATTTAAACGAAAATAATAGACATCTCTAATCACAATCCAATAAAATTTCAATTCTACAGTGGTCCGATTTAAACTAAACCCAAATGGTTATCCGCACACCAGCCACTGCGATTTCAATTCTACAGTGGTCCGATTTAAACGGATATATGAACAGATTTAAACTCGAAGCCTACAAAAAATTTCAATTCTACAGTGGTCCGATTTAAACCGGATTTGAACAAAGAAAATATATCCAATAACTCTAATTTCAATTCTACAGTGGTCCGATTTAAACTTGTAAAAGCATTAGATAAAATAAAAGAAATTAAGCCATTTCAATTCTACAGTGGTCCGATTTAAACGGCTATCGCCAGAGGCTTTTTGGCGCCCAGCGGCATATTTCAATTCTACAGTGGTCCGATTTAAACCAATGTTGTTTGCACGTCTTTTAGAGGGAACGGCAGAATTTCAATTCTACAGTGGTCCGATTTAAACGGATAGAATAAAAGAGGCCATAAACATTGTAAAGAAATTTCAATTCTACAGTGGTCCGATTTAAACCATTTCTTGCACTGTCTCCTACAACGGTTAAAGTAATTTCAATTCTACAGTGGTCCGATTTAAACCCCAAACAAAAATTAGTTATCTTCAAGGTTTTTTAGCTATTTCATTACATATTTTCTTGGTCAACCCCTCTTGCTGCAAAAATATATGGGGGTTGACCAAGTTTGCTACCACCACATTTTTAATCCTTTGTATTGGGAAATGCCCAGAATATGCTTGACCAATTTATAACATTCAAGTCTTATAAGTGTCCTATAGCTTACTTTCCTGTTTAGTGGTGGGTAATTTATCGTTGTTGCAAGTTTGTCATCAAATTCTTTAATAAATTTTCTTCGACCATCTTCTTTAAGATAACAAAAATTTAAAGTTTCGTCAAAGTCATTTTTATCGATTATTTTCTCATTTACCAGCTTGAACAAGACCCTGTCTGTTAAAATTGGCTTAAATACCTCACTTATATCCAATGCTAAAGAAAATCTTCTCTCGCCTGGTTCATGTAGATAACTTATGGTGGGGTTTAATTGCGTCCTGTATATTTCACTGAGCACGGCAGTATAACATAAAGAATTACCAAATGAAATCAGTGCATTCATTTCATTATCAGGTGGGTTCATTACTCTTGTTTTGAATTCAAATTTGCTGCCCATTATTTCATCAAAGGTTGAATAATATATAGAGCGTATACGCCCTTCACAGCCCATTAGCTCACTTATGCTTTTCGCGTTTTCAATGTTCTCTGCTTCTTTTTCTATTCTATAAACTTTATCGGTCAATTCATCTATTCGCTTCTTATAATATTTTACATTTTTTAATATGTTATGTGAAGCAGTTCTTATCAGTTCTTTAGATATAGTAAGTCTTTTATCTAAATCAAGGTAATTTTGTACCTGATTGACTATTAAATACCCCGACAGAAGAGTTTCTTTCGGATAGAGACTGCCGGTATAGAAACCATAATAATTAAAAAAGTGTACCGTTATGCCGTTCTGACACAAAAAATTTATAGCTTTTGTATTTAATGTTATTTCACCAAAGAGGTATATTGATTCTATATCATTTATAGGAATGGGTTTCCTGCCATCATTATATTCTAAATAAATTGTATTGTCTTTCCTTTTTAGTTCACAATTTTTAGTAATATAGTAATTCCTTTTCATAATGATTCCCCTCAGCTAAAACATAGTTCATAATAGCTACACCTGTTGCATTTGGACATTTTTTGGACTTCAATGGGCTTATCTGATTTCTCTATTTCGGTTATTTCTTTGAAAGCATTTTTAAGTACTCTTATGTCATTATCCTGGAGTTCAAGTTCTTCTTTTTTATTATAAAGTGGAAAATGTACTACTGCTTTACTGTTCTTTACACCCTTATTTTGCAGGTAATATATATAATAAAGTATTTGATACTTGTCACCTCTATCTAATTTTTTCCCTTTTTTGGTTTCATGTATTATACCATTATTATCCACAAAATCAACGGCAATGATCTCATCAATTGCTATTTCCTTTTTGTTTCTATTAAAGTACTCTTCATGAACTTCTTTCCCGATTTCAACATCTATGGAATTACTTTCCATGTTTATATGATGTGTAAAAAACCAAAGTTGTCTTTTACAATAGAAAAAATAGTTTATCTTTACGCCGGTTATTTTCACTTCATTAGTCAATATTTCCATGTTCATCACCAGGTTCATTTATAGATGATTCATCAAATCCGTAATCACTGTCATACCTCATAAAACATACAAGTATTTTTTTCCTGTCTCTTTCCCTTATACTGAAATTATCTGGATTAGCCTTAAGCCACCATAAGGGTATTTTTACTATATTATCATAATCAAATATTTTCTCCTCATCTTCTCCTGTTACATCATATGGCACTACGTCAAGAGTAGCAAAATTATCTGAACGAAATTTGAATACCAGACCGTTTTCTTCATTTCTGGCTATTTCTTTGTAGTTATATCCAAATAGTGTACATTCATTAAATATGCTATACAGCTCAGAAAACAGTAATTTCACATCATTATAAGCATTGTCACATATTTCTTTTATAGCATAATAACTTATAGGGCCAAATTGGGGTAGTAAATCTTTTGTTTTTAATATGACATAATTCATATCATTTTGCTGTGAAGTAGCATATGGGAGGAAATTATACACATCATAAACAATCATTTCGGCTGTTCCATACTCAGTCTCAAAGGAAAATGCACCCCTGTTAAGTCTTCCACCTCTTTGCCCGATGGCATCGGCAGGAGCTAATTCTGTATAAAGTCTTTCAGATGAAATGTCCAGACTTATCTCTGCTGCCTGAGTACTTACAAGAACATAGGGGCGTATTTTTTTGTTTTTTAAAATTTTTTTATCTTTTTCTTTCCTATCATAGCCAGTATACCTGGAATGATACAATTCAATATTACCAGCGGGTAACTCCTCTCTTATCCTTTTATATATCTCCTGTGCACGTCTTACAGTGTTCACAATTATAAACTGCCTTAATCCACTATCATAACCATCTATAATATTCCTTAAGAAATCTTCATTTATTTTGTATTCATCCTTATCCTTATATATAAGACATTTATTTTCTTTTTTTATCAGGAACGGTGTAAATTGCAGACCTTCATCATCTCTTACAATCTTGTATGGAATATTTCCTATGGCGTCCTTTATCTCCCGCAAAATGAGCTCGGGAAAAGTACCACTCATGAGGAAATGTGGGATCTTCATTTCATTTAGTATTCTAAAAATCTGTATAAGATGAGAAAGGGTGTCCTTCTCATAGTAATGCACCTCGTCAAATACTATACCTGACGTTTGAACATTTCCCAATGTAAAGTCAGCCTGGCTAAACCCGTGGATCATGCTGTATACTAAGTGGTCAATAGTTGTAACCATAACTGGTTTTAAGAATACTTTTGATTGGAAGTTTTTCTCTTTCATTATTTCCTGATATTTTAAGTCCTCGTCTTCCATCATATCCTTATAGTAGCTCAAACTTCGTGAATGATAAAGTCCGACGTTTTCACTCCCAAATATCTCTGTAAGCCTCTCATACATAGCATTGCTGGTGATTTGGGTAGGTAATGCAAATATAAGTCTGTTTATCCTATTCCTGTCCGATAAGCTTTTAGCCCATGCCAGAGCTGCCTCTGTTTTGCCTCTACCACAAGGAGCAAATAAAATTTGATTATCAGCCTCCAAATTATAAACCTGCTCTTGAAATGCATAGGGCTTATGCCCTCTAAATATATCTTCAAATTCTATATGAGGAAAGTTGAATATATATTGCAAGGCATCCTCTTCGGACATCACATTTTCAAAAATTGAGGGACTTTCATCGTTAATATTGTTTTCTATATATGCTGTAAAATTTGCGCTGGAATAATCATCGCACAGCTGCAATATGGAAAAAATAAATGAAAAATATGCCTTAAGCTCTGGTTTACTTTCATTCAGAGCTTTTAAAAGTTTATTCCATTTTAATTTGTATCTTTTAAATCTCTGATTAACAAAATCAAAGGTGTTTAACCCTTTTATATATACTTTGTCCCATTCAATATCATCTTTAATGTTAAAACTAATCTTTCTTTTAATATTATTTATCCCATGTAGAAAGTCATTAACCTTATCTTCTAAAACATGTGCATCCTCTATATACCCATCATATATGCCGTTGTGAGGTTGGGTATGATGGCAGAGTATGGCTACAACCTCTGGAAGACTCAAATCTTCACTTCTGTAATATTCTTTTATGGGAGTGAGGATTTTATATTTTGTCATATTTATGAGTATCTGCACTGATGAGAGAGGATGGGGAAAATCACTGGAGGATTTCCCCACCTTAATGTTTTTTTGAAATTCCCTGGTAAGCTTACCAATGTCATGGAGAGCAACCATCTCAAACAAATTTTTTAACAACAGGTCTTTATCTATATCCCATCTTCTACAAAATATATCTATGGATTTACTGCATTCTTCAATATACACTTTTAATATCATTAAGGAATCCGTTGTATGCCCTTCAAGTGTCTGAAAATACGGCCTACCATCTTTTAAGGTTCTCTTGGCCAGGCCCATATCTACTCCTCCTCAAAAAAGCTCTACATATTCATCGCCAAATTTATATAGTTCCTTTTCGCTGTCAAGTCTAATCTCTCCATTGTATGGAATTGAAAGGGTTTGTGTATATATAAGGGTATTACCATCATTCTCAAATTTTAATGGCAATTTCATCAGCTCGCACCCAGGATATATCCCTTCAACTATAGAGTGTGCTACCAAACTGAAAACCCTCTCTATATCCATGGCAACTAAATCTTCTATGATAACCATGTCATCAGACTGTCCAATATAGAGCGGCCTGGCCGGGTTTTGCAGTCCATATAGCAGTTCATCAATAAGGGAGTCACTTCCACCTACATACACCAAATACGAGGGCTTTACCAAGAAATCCCTCCAAAAGGGTGAGGACCAGAATGCTTTAATATTGTCTTTCGGGGTTAAAGCATTTTTTATCAAAAGGGCTTTCTCTTTAACGGGTTTCTCTACATATACAGGTCTTAAGCCAACCCTAACTTCATCCAAAAATTCAAAATCATCTCTCTTCATGCCAAGGGCACACGCAGCCAGACCTTTTATTGTAGTTATCGGAGGAACAGGGTAGGTATCTAAAGCACTGGTAGACACCGGTTTTCTGAATGCTGCAAAGTAGGGAGTCTCCAGTCTAAAACGTATACCTCTCATTTTAAGAAATCACATCCTCAGTAACCTTCTTTGATATTTCTTTAATAACCTCATTTGGCTGTTTTACTTCAATTCCAAGACCTCTACATGCATCGATAATTTCTTCTTCATTTTCAAAAAGCCCTGCCCTCATTCCAACATATACCGTGCCGCCCTCATCAATAACCTCTTTTATTACCTCTTTAAACCTTTGAATATTCAGAGCTATATCGTTCATCTCAATCGCTTTCTGAAGCTTATGATTATATACATTCTGTGCTGAGCAGATAAGAAAATCTGGTGTAAAATCAGTAAGAAGCCTGGCCTGTTTTGAATAATCGGCTATATTTAAAACCGCATTCATTACATTGATAATCCTATTTTTCCTCTCCTCTTCGTTTATCAAATCTGTCAGTTTCAGTGTCCTTCTTTCTCCCTCAGCAATAACCTCTTCTCTGCCAATCCTTACGACGTCGATCGCTATACCACATTTGTAAATATTCATTCCCATTTCCACATTGACTATATCTCCCCCAAGCTCGGTGGTATTCAGTGTATCCCGCTTCTTCCTTGTAAGAAAATCTACATTGCTGTTTTCATCAAATGGGAGCAGGCCAATAGCCGGTGATACCTTTACAGGAGATACACGTATCATAGCATTGCCTTTTGACCTTCCCTCTTTTTTCTTCGTAGTCATGAATCCAAACAGATCACATAGCTGGCAATTTTCCACGTCGCCACAACTTTCACCCTTATCGTTAGGTATACATGAAAGTTTATAATCTTCCTGCCTTCTTATGGCTTCTTTCAAATAAAACCTCATGGCCTGGCCACTAACATATGGGTACTCTTCTCCCTGCCATTTATATTTTTTAACATCAATATAATTACTGCCACCTTCGCCCGAATTAAGGTTTGTAAGTGATGTTTGAGAAACCCATGAAAGATTTATTGACTTAATCATTTACTGATACCTCCTCTTTGCTATCTACAAATTTCATATTCCGACCTACATAGGCATAGGAAAGAATTGCAAGGGTATTTTTAAAATCGTCGAATTCACTCCCATCAATTTCTCTCTTGGATAAAATCTCAACAACCCTATCCAAGGCACCCGGACTCAGATACCTTCGATCTTTTTCCTCCAGGAATATAAATCTCCTGCCAACCTCTCTCAACAGGTCAAGTAAATCCGATATACTTCTTACCCTGTCCAAACGGAACAAAAGATTAGAATGCTGCTCCGCCACCCTGGCTATTATGGCTGCTACCTGCTGTGTGGTTTTGTAATCGTCATCAGATAGTTTCAATTTTTCCCACCTCCAAAGTTTAATAAAATTGGTTAAATTATTATAATCTTTACCCAAAAAAATCACATTAGATGAACCTGAAGGCGACACAGCATGAGCAAAACCATCAAAGTCGTCTCTCAAAAAACAATAGCTCATCTGTTCTTTAACCTCAGGCTCTACACTAAAGTCAAAGCTGCCATCACCTTTTATTACCCTTATATTATCAATAACCCCTTTGAAAGCATACACATTTTTATCTACACACCCATATATAACGTCCAAAATCTCCCTGTCAATGTCAATTTCAGTGGGTCTTACATCCCTCATATTACCGGATGGTATCTCCATCATCAGCCAGTCATTAAAATACAGGGTATCAGGTCTATCCTCAAACATATAATATTGGGAATATGCCTCTTCAAGGAAAGCCAAAAGCAGGCTGTAGCCGCCGTAAGCATATTCATCACGCTCTTCACCATTTCTATTTACCTTTATTTTCAAACTTGATACAAGGTTGTCTACGTATAAGGTCTTTGAATAAAATTCTTTAAAATCATAGAGCTCATCCAATCGGGCGACTTCAGGAATTAAAAGGTAAGAACTTCCCTTGTCAAACCTCGTTAAAAATACATGAGCTGGATCGCACCATTCAAGGACGCCCATGATATAACACGTTGGACATACATTCTTAAAATACTCTCTTGGCATACTCCCATTTTCTTTGTAAAAATCAGTCCTTATATTTGACATTGCTTTATTACGTGTAGATAGAGGATATACTGCTTGTTTCAAACCATCGGAATTTCTTGGTTTAACATATTCCTCACCGCACAAAATACACCTCTCTTTTTTCCTTTTCCCATTTATGACTCTGTACTGGTCCAGAAAATTTTTTATAACCGTATTACTGTCAGCAGGACTGTAGGTGCTTTCTTTAAGAACATTTCTGCCTTCTACTTTGGATCCATATTGCAGACATATATAATCCTTACGCGTATTTGAAGATACTCCATTCTTTTCACGCTCAACAAAAATATACCTATCCCTATCGTCAAAGATCTTCTGCATAAAAAGCTCAACAAATTTATCCTCATCATGTACCTCTATCTCAACTCTATCCGGAAATATTCTACCTGTGCATATACTGCTGTAGTTTTTTTGTATATCATTTACCATACGATAGAAATTGGTAAGTGCATTGTTGAGCCAGACATCGTTTCTGGTTGATATGACAATATTCATAACTATCCCCCCTTGCTACATCTATAATAACATATCCACATGTCAAAATATGGACGTTATAGAAAAAATTCTACAAAAAAATAAAAAGTCCTGCATCTTTTTAGATAATTGTTTAAATACAGTTTACACTGAATATTAACATCTTTATATTTTTAAGTATGACACATTGTAAAAGTCATTTATAAATTTTTCTCTATATGAAGGAATTTTATGCCCTATATAGAATATATATATTATATAGTATGGTCTATATAATATATATACCGTATATTTTGATGTATAATAAAAAATAACATGTCACATACGGAGGGATTGATATGAAATTTAAACAGCTGGTGCCTTTAAAAAATAATTTACCTGAATCCAAAAACTGCAGGTATAAAAGTGTTGACCACGATAGGGTTGGAAAATCTTTAGTATCAATAAATGAAATGTAGAAATAATATATAGAAATGGAGGAGTAAAGTTGAGTACAAGGATTGCTATTAATGGACTTGATAGGATTGGTATCGATATACTTAGGATTATATCAGAAAACAAAGAGGACATTGATGTTGTTGCCATAAACAGTACCGGTAATCCTGAGATGGATGCCCACCTGTTTATGTATGACCCTCTATATGGGGTCTACAGAGGCGATGTTAAATATACTGATAGGTCTCTTGTTATTGACGGAAAAGAAATATTATATTTTCAGGAGAATGACCCTTCAAAGCTACCATGGAGGGATCTTAATATAGATGTGGTTATTGAGGCCTCAGGTGAGTCAAACTCTAATGACGCAGCAGGCAAACACATATATGCCGGGGCCAAAAAAGTAGTGATTACTTCTCCTGCTGACAACGTAGATGCCACTATTGTAATGGGGGTTAACCATAATACATATAATCCCGAAAAACATAACATCATATCCTTATCCTCGTGTGCCATCAATTGTCTTGCTCCAATTGCACAAATAATGCATAAAAAGTTTCACATTATAAAAGGCAATATTACCATCATTCATCCCTATACTGTTAACAACAGCACTTTAGATATTTCACATATAGACCGTAGAATGGCAACTGCAGCAAACCTTTCTATAATACCTACGACCACAGGCGTTGCCAGGTCCATAGGCACAATTATTCCGGAACTGCAGGGGAAATTTAACGGGATATCTCTTATGGTGCCCACATCTGCAGTTTCTTTAGCAGACCTAAACATAATGATATGCAAGCAGACAAATGTGGTGGAGATAAATGAATATCTAAAAGAGATGGCAGATGGACCGTATAAAGGAATATTGTCTTATTGTGAAAAGCCGCTGGTATCAGTAAATTTTAAGGGTAACCCACATTCTGCAATAATAGACTCTCTCTCCACCATGGTGGTTGATGGAAATATGGTAAAGATGCTGGCATGGTACGACAATGAGTATGGATACTGCAACAGGGTTATTGACTTCATTAAATATATTGCTTCAAAATAAAAGTTAAAAGGCTCTTTATAGAAAAATAGGTAAAAATAAATGCCCCTTTCATGGGGCTTTTTAACAAAATTTATGATATCAATGGCTATGGGTTTTTACTATTTGGCTAAATTCTTATTGATGACATCCCACATGTTGAAACCAGGCATCTGGCTTTCAGAAATTGTACCAATTCTCCAGAATGCGGCACCTTTGAGTCCATACATTCTTATTAGCTTCAACTTCAAATCTATACTGTCACCATCTTCAAACCATATGATGTGTTTCACACCATTTTCCACATATTCAAAGTATGGTGATAGGTTTTTAGAATCAAAATTGTACTGCATACCGCCAAGCTTATTTATTACCTCATCTATCGTAAGTGTACTTGCAGAGCCCCCGTCACTCCAGTCATAACCATAAAAGCCTATGCCAAGCAGGATTTTCTCTGCAGGTATACCATTGTCAATAGCATACTCAATGGCATCATTAACCCACCAGTATGGTGCAATAGGTCCAGATGTTGTAGAAGGATTATGGTAATCATAGGCCATGAGGACAACGTCATCGGCTATGTTTCCTATCTCTTTAAAATTATAACCCTGGTACCATGTTGTCGCTTCTGTCATTGCATGTAATGATACGGTCAATTTCAGGCCGCTTTCAGTGGCATAACCCTTCAGTTCCCTCAGAAATGAGATAAAATTATCCCTGTCATTACTTTCGAGCCCTTCAAAATCTATATTTATACCATCGTATTTATACATAACAGAAGTATCCACAATATTTTTAGCAAGAAAACTGCGCAGGTTAGCATCTGCAAGGACAGGGCTCACTGTTTCCCTGCTGCCAAAAAACATAGCAGAAAGTTTTGTATTACTTTCATCTGCAATGGCACTTACATTTTCATAGCCATCAGGTAATGACTGCTTAATACTGCCATCTTTATCCACATTAAACCACAATGTAGACGCCTCGGAAAAGCTGCCAGCTCTCCTTTCAAATTGCGGATACGACCTTACTGCATAAAAGCCAAGTATGTATCCTCTATATGGTGCGGTTGATATGTTTACCGTATACGTGCTGTTGTCCCATTTGACATCTGCACCCAGTGCCTCAGAGACAAACCTTAAAGAAACCATAGTATGTCCATTGACTACATATGGTGCATTACTTAACTGTCTTTTGACACCATTTACGTATGCATTTATGTCACCTATTTTCAGCTCTATTCTTTCTTTCCCTCTGAATCCTGTTACCACCTTGGTATCAGCATTATAATCCACACTGGCTCCAAGTTTTTCAAAAATATCCCTATAAGGAACCATTGTGCTGCCGTCCTTTATAACTGCCGGCTGTGCGGTCGTAAGGGGTTCACCATCTATATATACTTTTATATTCTGACCTGCATACGCATTTGTAGATACCAGCACAAATAAAATAACACTCATAATGAAAAATATGCTAATATTTTTAACATGATACCTCACTGGTCTATCACCCTCCAAAGACTTTTTTCTACTTTGATTTTCGTTGGTTTTTTATTTTGTTTTATCAACTTCTTGCATAGGTAGGCTAAAACACACACATCTAAATGCTTCTATAAAGCCATAAGCTATATCTAAAAATCTGCAATTAATGTAAGCCCATTGTGTATTTATTAATTATTCTTGAAAATTTATGTTCCAGTCCTTTTTGCTGATTCTTGACTTACTATTTCCTTAAATCTCCTATAGCCATCAACCCAATCAAAAGCGATGTCATCTGAAACTTTTGCAAAATGCTTCTTAGCACATTTTATCTTAGCATCTTCAACCCGTGTCAAGTCTTTCTTTTCTTTATCGCATTTAGTTTCTACAATAAAATACAGTTTGGCGTTTGTGTCATCTATCCTGTAAATAACTGCCCAATCAGGAGAGTAATTGCCATAAGGAGTATCAATCGTAAGACCACCTTTTTTCAATTTTGTAAAGAGCAGTACATCCGGATCTGTATCTAAACTTCTGGCAAATTCATACTCGCCGTCACTGTCAACTTTAATATATTTATATAAAGCCTTTTTATAGTCTTCATTAGTCTTATAAACACGTTTATTATCAAGCATATAGCGCTCAATCTCTTCAACAGCAAATATTGTATTTTCTTGAAATACATATCCGTCAATTACCTCATAATCAATATTTTTTACCTCATATTCTGTAAGCTTATCTAATATCAATTTCATAACCTCATCCAGTACAGCCTGTTTTTGCAGCAATCTCTTATTTTCTAAACCAGCAATAATTTTAAAAATAGCTTTTCTAGGAAGCATGGTATGGTGCATTAAATAATTTACAATTTCAAAATCCGTTTTAGTGACCTCAATGCCTTCATCTTTTAAAGATATGCTCGTTTCAGCCGCATCAGCTAATTTAAACATTCTTGAATCACCATATTCAGCTCTTCCCTCTGCCACCATAAATTCCCGCCGTAGCGTTTTAAATTTCAAATTATCGTTAATTTCAGAAATACACTCAGAAATAAATTGTTCACTATCTATTTTAACTTTATATACGGTCCTTTTCACAATGCGTTCACGCAATTCATTCCATAATTTCTGAAATTCCCTTTCTGTAACAAAACTATGATAACCATTAGGAACAGGCTCTTCATCGCCGTTTTTAATTTCAATTCTTTTGCTACCTTTTTCTTGCATTTTCTCAACAAACTTTTCTTTAATGCTCTTTTCATAAGTTTTTAACACAGGATTTTCAAATTCATAGTATAAAATCTCCGCAGCATCTTTTGTCAGTTCATTATTCTTTGCATCAATAATCCCAGCTTTAACTAATTCTGATTTAAAAGCTTCTATCGTTTCTGCTACAAGCATATCTTTTGGAACACCAGCTTCTTCGAGTGTCATGTATATAACATCATAAGTCACTTCTTCTTTATCAAAACCGGCTTCATCATTGAAGTCTTTCTGCAGCATTTCGGCAAAATGGTCATAATAATCGTTAGCCACAACAGTCAAAACATTTATATCACTGTCAAAGCACCTATTGCCGTATATATCAACAGGCAACCTCAAACCTCTCCCTATCTCTTGTTTTTTTGCAATCTCCGAGCTTCCCTTTTTCAGTGTACAAAGCTGAAATACATTAGGGTTGTCCCATCCTTCTCTTAGGGCTGAATGTGAGAAAATAAAAGCCAAAGGTTCTTCAAAGGATATAAGTTCATCCTTTTTTTCAAGGATAAGTTGAATTCCTCTTTCAATGTCTTCCTGCGATTTAGCCTTCATCTGTAATTCATCTTTTGACCAATCAAAGTCTTCAATTTCTATTTCGTTATTCTTCTTGTCCCTTGCAAAATACCCTTCTCTCACCTTTTGAACATTCTTATATTCCGGGAATAGCTCAGGATATTTCTTAAATACTTCGTTGTACCTTGGGTCATGGATAATTCTTTCGTACTCTTCATCAAAAATTTTAGCGTAAATTCCTCTTCCATCAGGTGACTCACTATCGCGGAAGTTTTTGACCGCATCAATGAAAAATAACGATAAAACTTTTATTTTATAACCTTTCTCAAGGATTTTTAGCTGTTTTTGAAAGTGCGCCTGTATAGTAAGCCTTATCTGTATCCTTATTAAATCTAATTCATCGACATCGTAATTGTTCTCACCTTCTTTAAGTACAAGTACATTATCACCGCTGCCTATTTTTAGTCCGTTTATTTTATGCGGATCTTCCAATACAATCATATTTCTATACTGTGGAAGACCCCCTGACAATTCATATAGACTGGCCCCTTTAAGTACATTGAAAGTTTTAAGTCTTATGCCTTTACCATGCTCACTACAAAAAATCTCTATTTTAGCTTTAAAATCTTTTGTAAACTCTACATAGCGAACATAATTATACTCTTTACTGATGCTGCCGTATACCGTTTTAACTTCAATCTTTTTCACAAGATCTTGATTATATGCTTCGTACGAATCCAGTTTGTATACCTGATTGTAAAGCTTCTTGTGTGTAGCCGAATATCTTAAAATAAACAATGGGTTCAATTCTTCAATCGCTTGCAAAGAGGCACTTTTTCGCCTTCCACTTCCTTCAAGCCTTTGAGGCTCATCAATAATAACAATAGGATTCACATATTTAAGCATTTCCCAAAGTATTTTACCTCTTTCGTCTTCCTTTCGTATCTTATTGGTATCTTTATTAAAAGCCTGGATATTCATTATAGCGATGCGCAAATCCCTTGCTTCCACAAAATCATCTAACTTTCCCATATTGCTTGAATCATAGACAAAAGCATATTTAGATATATCTAAACCATTATAAAGAGTTTTAAAATGATCTCTTAACATTTCAATACTTTTCTCTATACCTTTTCTTATCGCTATTGTAGGAACTACTATGATAAACTTCATGAAATTGTAGGCTTCATAAAGCTCAAGTATAGTGCGTAAATATACGTATGTTTTACCAGTACCTGTTTCCATTTCAATAGTAAAGTTATACCCGGAATCGAGAGTACTACTTGGAAAAAGCATATTCTCATGCTGTATATTACGCAAATTTTCAAGTATTTTACTATGACCTAAGTCAAGACGGTTTCTAACTGGATCACCTTCAAATAATTTTTTAATGTGTTTAACCGCACCGCGATATATTACATCACCAAGTTCCTTGTCCTGACCTTCAAATAACCCTATAACAGAATCTATAGCCTTTCGCTGGTATGGAAGTTTATCATCAAAATTAAAAACAATTCTATGAGCCATATAGTCACCTTCTTCTAAATAAACTCAACTCTATATGAGATTTCCTTGCCTTGGTTGTGCTTTTTTAATTGTACATCTAATCTATTCATCGTATTAATTTTTAATGAAATATCATCATCAAAAGCACTATCGCGAAAAATGACTTTTAAAGGCTTTGGTTCTATTTCCGCAATTTTATCTACTACTTCATTTGTCACCTTTTCTTCAAGGCAAACTACAACACTGTCGGCAAATATGTAAGTCCTTTCACCAATGTGTGATAGTTTTTCAATCTTTGAAGTAAGAGGGAAATCTCTGTGCCTAAGCATAATTTCATATACCACATCGATATCAGTAAAACCGGGATTAAAATCAAGGGCATCTTTTGTAGCTGAACTTTCTTCAATTCTGATTTGCCCTGACTTAATCGCCTCACTTGTCCATCGAATGTTTGTATCACCAACGCGGAAAACCTTAAAGCCAACATCAAGGTTCTCTATACCTTCCTTATCCTTGAATTCTTCTTTTATCTTTTCACCGGCGCGACGGATGCGTTCTTTGCCGATTTCACATATATTTTTAAAACCTGCTTTGTAGGCCTCAGATTTTTCATCACAAGGTTCAGGAAGTTGGACCATTATAAACTTACGGTTGCCACCATCTTCAGCGTTAAGCTGCATAACTGCGTGTGCAGTTGTAGCTGAGCCGGAGAAAAAGTCGAGAATAATCATTTTACTATCGTTTAGAAGTTTTATTAAATTTGAAATAAGTTTAACTGATTTTGGATAAGAAAAAATTTTATCACTATTAAATAGTTCATTAATATCTTGTTTTCCTTCAATAGTCCCTCCAAAATTAGTTGTAAGACTTCTAGCTTTTTTACCTCTTTCATTCAATCTCTGTTTAAATTGTATAGACCAACTTCCATCATCTTTTTTTACAAATCTTATTTCTCCGCTTTTTAAATCTTCTTCAAATCTTTCTTTTGAGCGTATCCAATCACCATTTATAATAGTTCCATCTGGAGCCACAATATCGTAATTTATAGGATTTTTTAGACCTGGCCTTGCAAAAGTATCCCAAAAATATCTACCGAATTTATCTTTTTCCTTATACCTTTTTAAATATTCTTCATCATGTTCAATAAACATTTCGTCTAAGTAGATAATATCTTTACAATAAACTAAAATATAATCATGTTCTTTTACTATGTATTTACTATCACTTCCACCGCCAATCTTTGACTGTCTGATAAATAAACCGACTAAATTATCCTCTCCAAATATTTCATCACAAATCATTCTAAGATTATCCACTTCATTATCATCAATGCTGATAAAAATAACCCCGTCATCTGTAAGTAAATCCTTTGCTACTTTTAATCTGGGATACATCATATTAAGCCAATTAGAGTGAAACCTTGCCGAACTCCTTTGGTTTTTTATCAACCTCTCCCCATCTTCACTGACTTCTCCTTCCTCTATATCGCTTATTTCTTTAAGTTTGCTGTAATCATCTTTATATACAAAATCATTTCCCGTGTTATACGGTGGATCAATATAAATCATCTTTATCCTACCATAGTATGAATTCCTGAGCAGTTTCAAAACTTCTAAGTTATCTCCTTCAATGTATAAATTCTCCGTCGTCTCCGGATTCTTACTGTCTTCAGGCACATACTTAAGCGTCCTTCCTGCTATATCCAAATTAGCCAGCTGTTTAGCCAGTGTCTTCCCTGGCCATGTAAGTTCATATTTTTCTTTGCCTACTTCTTCAAACTGGCCAAGTTCCTGTTTTAAAGCATCAAAATCAACCTGTCCGTCCTTCACCGCAGCAGGAAAAAGTTTTGCAAGCTTTTTTACATTTTCATTTACTGGATTGTAAATTTCCTGCGATATTTTCTTTAATTCCATCCTTCATGCCTCCTGGCTATTTTATAAAGCCGTTTAATGTATCAATACAGCTTTTAATTTCTCCGTTTATTCTTGCCTTTTCAGACATTGTTGCTACTAATTTTAAATTAAATTTAAGCTGTTTAATCTTTTTTAATAGCTTCACAACGTACATTGACTCATCTATATTATAATACACCTTTGAATTGAGAGCTTCCAGTCCTTTGGTCCATATATTCAAATTAGCAATAATCATCATTTTTGTAAACATCTCATAATAAAATGTTAACTTATTTGCCCTGTTAATAATTTTTTCATAGCCTATGTATTCATCTATCAATCTGCCTTTTTCATCCGGCAAATACATAGAAATTGGCAGCGAATAAACAGTATCCTCAATCACTATCTGCTCCTTATCTTGCAGATTAAGCCTTTTGTAAGCTAAACAATATATACACTCTCCATTTTCACTCCAAAACCTTATGACTGCAAGGGGCTTTATCACTTTTTGCATTATTTCGCCCACAAAAGAACTATCTTTCAGCATTTTAAGTTTCACATCAAAGTATAATATCACCTGACAGTTGTATTCATCGTTAATAATTGATGGTATTTCTTCCCCTGCAATCTGATATTCAAGTACCACTTCCTGAACAGCATCCCTGAACTTTTTCTTTTCCTTAGGCGTCAAATCCGAATTTAAAAAGATTTTCGCATCAAACTTCTTATCAACCTTATATTTTTCAGGTACTCCCAGCATAAAAAGCCCTCCTTTACTCAATCACAAGGAAGGATACAAGCTCAAAATCATCGCTATCAATATTTTCAAACTGATTTTTATACCCGCCAAAGTCAAATATACTTTGCTGAGCCTTCCTGTCTTCTTCACCCTTAATGCCTGCTATAGCCATATTAAGAAGCCTCGAGTAAAAAGACATATCAGTTGCATTTTTTGTTTTTTTATTAAATATCTCAAAAAGCTCTGGTTCAATTTTATCTCTTCCATAAGCAATCTTTCTAAATTCCTTCAGCGTCTCACGTGCACTGCTATTGCCAAAAAGTATTTCCCCATCTTCCGTTACATAAATAAGATAATAAGGATAAATTGAGCTGTCACCTTTAGGCTTTGAATTATCATTCAAATGCCTGAAGCAAAAAATGCAGCCCTTCTTTGTTCCATTGGTAACAGAGTAAATCCCTCGGGGAATCCTATTTATTTCTGGATGTTTTTTTATATATCCCGCTAATTCATATAGATAATCATTCATATTTAAATCAGTAAGCGATATATTGTCATCTAATTCTTCTATATCAACAACCTCTTTCTGCAGCCTTTCCAACTGTTTCTTCCTAAACAAAAAATCATTCATTTCAGGTGAAAGCAAATCCTCGTCACCTGTTGATGACAGGTTTACGGCCGTCATTTTCTTTTTTACTCTTTGCTCTAGTTGTAGATATTCATTCAAATCCATGTTCGGAAAAAAATTAATCATTGCAATCTTTTCATTTTTACTGCCTATTCTGTCAATACGTCCAAACCGCTGTATTAAAATAACAGGATTCCACTGAATATCATAGTTAATAACACAATCACAGTCCTGCAGGTTCTGCCCTTCAGATATACAATCTGTGGCAATAATAACATCAATATGTTTATCCTTCGGAAGATCCTCTCCAGTCTTAGAATGTGGAGAAAAATGTTTAAGTATTGTATTAAAATCCCTACCTATACCCGCAAGAGTAGTCCTTGGGTCAGCAGAACCAGTCACACAAGCTGTATTTATCCCATGGCGCTTAAGCTCATCGGCAATGGAATCATAGAGATAATTTGCCGTATCAGCAAAGGCAGTAAAAATAAGAATTTTCCTGTTGCCATCATTGTATGGCGTTTTTATTATTTTATTTATAATAATTTCTTCAAGAATTTTTAACTTTTTATCTCTTTTATTATTTAATATTTGTTGTACATCCTCCATTATTTTTTCAAGAATATTCCTGTCGTACAACAGATCTTCTATAAAATACTGCTTTAATAGATGATTTACATGAATTTCATATTTATAATCAAGAGTAAAATCTTCATCCTCCATATCATCACTGACATCTACTTCAATATCATCAGATAATCCTTTAGACAATACTTCGATATATCTGTCTATTCTTTCAATAAGCCGTCTAATCGTTTCACCAAAGGCAAACACTGAACTTTCTAATCTTTTAAACAAATTAAATCTGTGAAGAATTGCCGTTATAAGCTCCCTTTGTTCGTGATAAAATATTACCCTATCATCATAAACTGTTTGGTACTTTTCACGGTAATAATCACGATATTCCGGTTTTATATATGACATTGGTGAGTAAACTGCTAGTTTTAGCCGCTCTATTAGTTCATTAGTTTCTTTAAACTTAAGTAATTCTTCCTCAGTATCTATCTCAGGATGATATGTCTCCGGAGGTAGTTTTTGAGGAAATTTACCTATATCATCATTACCGTAGTACATAGTAATATGTTTTCGGCTTCTAGCAATAGTTACCATCTCCAATAATTTGAAAAACTCTGACGGAAGTCTATCTAAAAGTTCGCTTTTCTTCCGATCACTTGAATCCATCCACTCGTTGATTTCCTTCTGCGCTTTCTTTAAAATATTACTAGTACTTGGTATTCCTTCATCAGCATAAGCTTTATCATTGTCTATATTAATAATACTTAGTTGATTCTTTAAGTCTGTCAAAGAATTATTGACAGGAGTAGCAGAAAGCATTAAGACTTTTGTTTTTATTCCCTTCTTTATAATGTCATTAATTAGCCTTCCATAACGCGTCGTCCGTTCTGGATCGTCGCTTCTGTTTCTAAAATTATGCGATTCATCAATTACAAGCAAATCGTAATTACCCCAATTTATGCGTGAAAGATCGAGACCGCTGCGGGTTCTTCCATATCGTCTCGATAAATCAGTGTGACAGACAATGTCAAAAGCAAATCTATCTTTTGCAAAACGATTATCTATATACGAATTTCTAAAGGAATCCCAGTTTTCAAAAAGCTTTGCCGGTGTTAAGACCAAGACTTTATGCTGGCGCAATTCATAATATTTAATCACAGCAAGTGCCTCAAAGGTCTTGCCGAGGCCTACACTATCTGCAATAATACAACCATTATACTTTTCTATTTTACGTATTGCAGATACAACTGCATCTTTTTGAAACTTAAAAAGGCTCTTCCAAATCTCTGTATCCTTAAAACCTATTCGGTCATTTTCAAATATTTCAAGATTTTCATCTATTTGATTGCCAAAAAGCTCGTTAAGAGTAAAAAAATACAAAAATTCTGGGGCATATTCTTTGTATATAAAATTCAACCCTTCCAACAATTGTTTTTTAAAATCTTCTGTAAAATCGTTACTGTTCCAAAGTAAGTCGAAATTCTTTTTAAGCTGTGCAATTTGGGCCTTATCGGTCAACTCGACATTTAAATTAATAGTCTTAAATAAATCCAAAGTCCTTTTCTTTACTATTTCAAGTGAAGAATCACCAAAAACTGCATAATCATCATCAACAAGCAAAAAATTACTTTTTACTGTTGCGCGATTCTTCACTTTTCTAACATTTACGTATTTATCTATAAAATCATACATGCTTTTAGCTTTATTAAGATGGCCAAGTTTATTTTTTTCAATAATATCATAAGAATTAAAAAGCAAATCATTTACAGAACGGCTTATTTCAAACTCCCGAGATATTTCTTTGCCTGATGGTATATATGAAGAGTCTCTTATAATAAGGTTTATCTCTTTGACCTTTCTCATATTATCTTTTAATTCTGAGAACACTGATAAAGTTAGTTTATCATTAACTATATCAACAACACTGTTACTTTTATTTTTAAGTACATCATTTATTTTAGCAACTAATTGCTCATTTGAATTTATTATTCCGCTCAACTTGCTTCCCCCAGTTAGGCCTCTCATGTTTTCTTACTTGTCATAACTATTTTTATAAGTTATTATCAACACATTTATTTTCTATATCCACAACTAAAAATCCTTCTTTTCTTAAAAAATGTATTATAAAAAGGGCTTAATAAACCCTTTTTATAAAATAGTTTTATTCTATTTCCTTAAACAAACCTTTATTAAGCGAGTATTTATCACTTTTATTTACTTTAACATTGCTACCAGGGACAAAACATAAAGTAAACTCTTGACCATTATCTTGATCATCATTTTTATTCGACATGATTTTATTGAAATCTAATTCAGCAATAGTTCGATATTTCCCTTTAAGCAGGTCAACACCACCAACTTCAATATAATTTCTTATTGAATTGTAAATTTTATTACTGTTTTCCATCAAACAACCATTCTCATCAATTTGCCACTTTGCCAGATATTCTTTTTTTATTTCTCGGACATCGTCTAATTCTAATCTTCCAAACCCATATCTACCATCGCCACCAATAACAATTTCCAGACCCTTCAATAGATAATTTTGGGGTATATTTTCATCTTCCAATTTTATAAGACCTGTCCAAAAAACCTGTTTATTATTATCCTTGCTTTTAGGAAGCATTATTTCTGTTTCATGAAGTGATTCATCTTTCGCACTTTTTGTAATTGAAACTATTGCTGTTGATACAAACGTGTCAGTAAGCTTCCTTCTTAATTCCTCTTCAGTATATTCTCCATAATATAACTTTCCATGTTCGAATTTGGGAAAAAGCCCTTTACTTTCATCAAAATAAGGATAAAAGCAAGTTATCATTTCGAATTTCTTTTTAACATCATTAAACACCTTTTCCGTTCCACCATTTTTTAATCCATAATCATTAACCAGGGCACCCCACATAGTGTATCCAGGAATAAATAATTCTGTTTCCGATACTACACCATAGTTGTATTTTCCTATATGAAATGGACCTAATTGTTTAAAAACAAGTTTGTACCACTTACTCATCTTTATCACCAAGTGCTTTCGCATGATATCGAGCATAAATTAGGGCCCTTTCAAGAGCATCTTTGAAAAAAAGTAGATCGGGCAAATTCTCTGATAATTTTTCGAAAAATTTTTCTTCTCTATAATTAGCTTCATTATTTCCTATATTACCATATTTATTTGAAAGCAAAAAAGGTTTTAACGAAGCCACAGGTTTGTCAATGAAAATCTCTTTATAGGATTTATCATCTTTGCCTTTGCTTAGACAGTAAACATAATAGGCATATACACCATCGTTTGCTAAAACTCCCAAAGCTTTATCAATATGATTTATTAGATTTTTTCTTATTCGTTTATCTTGCTGCTTATATATCCCGTCTACTATTTCAAATCCTAATTTATTAAGCTCTGCATCAAGATTGCTGCTCATTTTTTGTTCCTCCTTCACTATAAGATTTGTCACCATCGCTATCTTATAAATACCTTCATTCTGCCAAAACCTCTTGTCACCATGCCACCTATGCCAAAACTTTCATAATATCTTGATGCATCCTTTAACATTGCTTCTACCTGACTAAGACTTGGCATATCGTTGGAAACCGGTCTTTCAATAAGTCTTATATCACCGTAAAATACTGTTCCTCTTGGTATGGCTTCAGAAGTAAATAATGCACCTACTTTTGAAGCACCAGTAAGAGGATCTATAGAAACAGAAGTCCTTACTTCAAGGTTGGAATTGATTATATGAGATATTAAATCATCTGGAACTAAAACAATTTTGTTTTGTATATATTTCTTGATATCATCCGGTAATTCATCCGCAATTGGGTAATGCTTAATTTCATATGGAAGGTTGAGCCACCCAAGATTAATATTGCCTTCCTTATTTTTTTCACTTCTCTGCACAACAATGACTTTTTCACCTTGTGGAAATTCAACACCCTCTATAGAAATTTCTGCAAATTCTAAAAGTTGCTTAGATGTTATCCACATAATACCTTCACGTGTATAAACAGGAAAGAAAATTATATTAAGATCAGAGAAAAAGGCAATACCTTGCTGCGATTTACTATCCTTTGAATAACCAAATGTCTTGCATACAATACAGTGCCCACAATGACCAGATTTTTTTGAATCCATTTTCTCAATTTCCTCATCATTTTCGTAGTACTCATTTGGCTTATCATCCTGTCCTGCACACTTCATCATAGACCATTTATTTCCTTCGTACTTCATCCACTCTTCCAGGTTATTATTAAATAACTTTTCTAAATTATCTATCACTTTCCTTTTTGATGGGTTCATTCTATACTCCTCTTTAAAAGCTGACTGTAATTTTAATGCCGAATAAAACCTCATGGTACCTGCAAAGCTTGAACCAGGAATCTTAGGTATCCTTGTAATAGGATCTCTTACTATTGTATTATCAACCCTACCTATTGTGTATCCACCTGTGCCAATGTATATTGGATCAGATGCCATTGAATATACTTTTAAATCACTCATCATTTTAACCCCCTAAAGTTTTTTTAATGCTTTATGCCAAAATTCATACATATCAATAAACATTTTTAGAATAGTTTTAAACTCACTTAATGAACTTCTCTCAAAGTCATTCCAGTTTTTCTTTCCAAAAATTGCAGCAAATTTATCTTTATCTTCTTCATCTTTTAAATTGAGTATATTTATAAAAGATGAAAGCATAAATTGTTTTAACCCCTCATCTTCTCCTCTCCAGTCTTGTAACTTTGAATATAGTAAGCTTACAAGGTTTTGAAGTTTTGCTTTTCGTTCTTCCTTACTGAAATATTTAAAAAACTCCTCAAATAATCTCCATTTATCAAGTGTATATGGTCTATTATCTTTTTCATCTAATCTTTTTCCCGATTTATAATAAATATCATTTCTTCTTGTATTTACATCAATAAATTCAAAATCAAAGGTATTTGGATATACACAAAACTTTGTGCTTTCTGCTTTATTAGCAGTAGTATCAAGCCATACACTATCTTTTTCGGGATTAGTATAGAATTTATATTTTCCATTATCATCACAAATCTCATAAAGAGCGTATACATCTTCAAGTTTTTCAGCTTGTTCATATCCATTTATGTAATGAAAGCTATTTTTTTGAAACGCTTTTAATTTCTCAGCATTTATTTGTATTTTAATGTCATCATAATTTTCTAGATCTCTTTTTATATTTCTTAATGCCTTAAGTCCAACATATAAAGGTTTTTTATAATCTTGTATTACAACACCTATATGCATGGGTAATTTGCCAATGACATATTTAAATTCTCTATTATAACGTTCTTCCACTTCCTTTATAACCTGCGGCGCACATTCGGCCGGTACTATAAACTGCCACATAGTAGGTGTTGGATCCATTATCGAAATATATGGTAAATAATTTTTATATCTTGCATTTTCAAGTGTTATTTCTGTTTTATCTTCATCTACTGTTTCTACATGTTCCAATTTGTCCTTAATCCAATCAACATCGCTTGATTTTATTTTATTATATATATCTTTATATATATCTTCTTTTTCCTTTTCTTTTTCTTTGACATCGTCTTTCTTAATTAAATCTACTGCTTGTTCTATAGAAGATATTAAATATACATTACCTTCTCCATCACTCATAAATTCTAACCCTTTATATCGATACTCACCTTTTTTAACATTATTAGTCTTCCAGACAATTCTCTTGCTTCTCCATTCTTTTTTGCTTTCACCATCAAACATAAATAATGTCAGATCTTTCTTAATGTTATTTAAAAAATCCAAAGTAGTCTCTGTAATTCTCCTAAGTCTTGCAGGGGACGGATTCTTTCTAACCAAAAATTGCAAAAGTATTTTTGAAAGAAATTCAATATCATCGTCTGTAAGCTTGGTCCAACATATCTTTCTATTTTCAAAATCAACTATTCCTTTTTGATTTATCAAATCTTCCCATCTATCGCCAATAGAACGCTCTAATAAAACATCGTAAATTTGTGTTTCTATGTATGCAAAAGAAAAAATATCTTTAACAAGGATATAATCGTTATTAAACCATTTTGAATTTTTGTTTATTCTTATTTTCCTATTCATAAGATCAATTGAATTATTATCAATAGTTTTATTATTAATATCCTTATAATTTGGATCTATATTATCAAAAATCTCTTTAAGAAAATCATAAAAACATTCAAAAGATCTTTTTAATTCTTCTTTTAAGCTACTCAAATTTTCACTATTACAAATTCCAACATATGGGCCCTCAATTCCTTTATCAAACAAATCTAAAAATTTATTTATTAATTCTTTGTTATCTTCACGAAAGTTTTCAAACATTTTTAAGCTGCCATCATTCATGAAATTTTTATAAACTGTGTCCATATTCCTTAAAAGTGTTATTATATTCTTTATATTATTATAAAAATTTTCATTTCGAATTACTAAACTATTAATCAAATCACCATCTAGCCATTCTTTCATTTCAAATTTCAGAGTCACTAATGCTATACGTCCCTTTTTATCCTGAAGTTCTCCTGTCCAGATTGTCTCATAATCTATGTTTTCTACCCACTCTTTCATCCTTGATTCTTTTCTATCACTGCATATATCACATAAAATCATGTCGTCTTCTTTCTTTCCAGGCCTCAAACCGCATATTTTGCACAATCCGTCATAACTTTTATCTTTTTCGTTTTTATCACATATGTTATCATCACGTTTAGCCAATATATTTTTGCTAAAATTTTCAGGTAAACATGGTTTAAAAAAGTTCTCTTTTGATTTTTCCACAAGAATTGCTAAATTCATCGTACCTCTTGACGGCTCTGTCAAAAGTATAGCTGGATAAATTTCGCCATTGAATATTTCTTCAAATATCTTAATAATATCTTCTTTTACTACATTTATTTCATCATTTAGTTTATATAATTTATCATCTTCTTCATCGCCACTAATATTTTCAGGTACAACAAAGTATATACCTGTCTCATCTCTATATATTTCATTGCCCAATGTATATTTTTCTTCTATTAACTTTTTAACTTCATCATCACAATTGTTAATATTTTCTCTATACCACGATATAAAATGTGTCTTTAGCGATTTATCAACTAAAGAAAGTTTATCATATTGAATTCCTAATATACTCCATCGTATATTTTTAGGTGTCTCATAATCAGTAGACTTATTTTTATCAAGACACATTGCGGCAACCGCTGCTTTAAACAAAGATGCTGACATATATGCCTGATCCCATAAAGTAACATCATTTACAGGAAACCTATTATCACTTAAAAGATGAGAATACCATTCTTTTATCTCCGAAAATACAAATCTCCTTATTTTTATCCAATCTTCATGAGTTAAATTGTCAAGATTATTATCAAGAGAAGACAATTTAAGCCATAGTTTATTAAAGAAGTTAATACGCGCATCATCAAAATTACTTTTTTTCACTTCTTCTTTAAAAGTTCCAAAAGCATTCGAAATCCATAATTTATCAAGCTGCTCTTTAGGTGCCCCTTTATCTATGCCTGAATTTATATTTTCACAGCCTCTAAAAAAAACTTTAACTAACTTCTTTTGATCTTTATCATCTACTGCACCAGCATATATTATATCAACTAAATTTACTTTTTCCTCAAAAAAATCAAAGTTAAGCTCTAATTTATATATAAAATCTTTTAGTTTTTTATCAATAGATTCTAAATCTAAATCAAAAGGCCTTACTCCATCCTTTTCTTCAAAATACGTTTTGTAGCTCTTAAATACATCATATCCAAATTTGTTTTTAAAACAATTTTCATCTAAACCAGAAAAGTAATTTCTCCAATTGCCAATAAAAGCATGTGTTTTACCCAAATTAAAAAGCAGCGCTCCAACTTCAGCTTTTATTATCTCTGTCTTTTTATCTAAAAGATTGTTTAAATCAAGAGTTCCCATTCTCACAAACTCCCTCCATGTTAGAGAAACATTTAAACTCCTCTAATAATTCAGCAAGTCCCCATCCAAGTTTTGTTTTTGCGCCTACACCATAATAAGTTAAAGCTTTATTTATAAGCTCTCTTATAAATTCAAAATCTTCTTTTGACTGATTTTTTATTTCTTCATCAGAACAAAGTACTGCATCAAATGGTATATATATTAGCTGTAGATATCCCTTTGCATCTTTTGGCACTACTTCAAAGTGTATAGGGCCATTACCTGCTTTTGTTTTCCTATAATGTGGATTTATGACCTCTAAAGATATATTATTAAAATAAGTCGGGTAGCAAACTAACCTTCCCCTATGAACAGCACATATATCTAACTTATTACTATTTTTAATTTTTATTTCAATTTGTTCAATCACTTGATCCACTAAAGAGTTTTTATTTTCTTTTTTTATATTAATGTTTACTCCACACTCAAAAAGTGCATATTTTATTAATTCTTTCTTGAGTTGATCAAGTTTATATTCTTCCTTAATATTTTTGTCTATGTAATCATCTAAAAAATCCTTCAAGCTTCTAAAATCTTCAGATCCAGTACCAAAAATTCTATAAATTTTTCTATACGCATTAATAATTTCTTCAATATAAATATAGCCATTTTCTAATTTATCTTCCAAGATCTTAAAAGCAGTCTTAAGTAGCAGACCTTTCCATCCACTTCCCCTTATCATTGGTACTTTAAAGACTTTTTCCTTTAAAATGGGATTATCTATGATATAAAGTTCATCATCATCTCTTGAAAAATAAGGCGAAATAAGTTTAAATTCCTGATAAATAGCAAAAGAGCCCGGAACCAATGAACTAATATGAGATTTCATTTCGCTTTCATCTAAAATACCTGATATAAGTTTTATGTCATTAAATGTTTCTTCTTTTGCAACGTATGGAAATTTTTCTTTAAGCTTTTTTGTAATATCAGTTTCTTTGTCGTTCTTATATTTATAAGCATATTTCATGAAATAAAAGTAATTATCTAAATCTTTTATATCATCCAGTATTGTTTCAAAATTAGCCATTTTGTACTGGCCCCCGATTATTTGGACTTAAACGACTAACACTCCTCGACTCACATTATTTCTTAAAATTTCTTCATAAAATTTGCTTGGCGTCATATAGC